>JADZAK010000197.1 GCA_020852595.1 Rhodospirillaceae bacterium | reverse complement strand
TTCGCAGCGGTCTTCTTCACGGATTTCTTGGCGGTCACGGTCAGTCTCCGGTAGGCAACAAAATGGAACCGGACCTTCCGATCACAATCCCGGCGCGCGGCATTCAATAGACAAAGTTACGGACTGTCTAGCTTTTCGTCGGCCAACTTTTCGTCGGCCAACTTTTCGTCGGCCAGATTTTCGTCGACCTGTGCCGCCTCGGGCAACTGGTGCTTCAGGACGATGGGGATCATCGCGAAGCTGAATGCGATCGTGAGCGGCATGACACCGAAGACTTTGAAGCTCACCCAGAAGTCGGTGGAGAAATTCCGCCACACGATTTCGTTGATCGCGGCCAGGAAAATGAAGAAGCCGATCCAGGCCCAGGTGATGAGGCGCCAGCCGCGGTCGGTGAGATTGAACGCGCTCTCCAATACAAGTTTGATGAAGAGGCGTCCCGTCAGAACGCCGAAGAGCAGGATCGCCGCGAACAGTGCGTTGATGATCGTCGGCTTCAGTTTGATGAACAGGTCGTCGGCCAGCCAGATCGTGAGTCCGCCGAAGATCATGACGAAGAAGGCCGTGACCAGCGGCATGACGGGGATGGTCCGCATCAGGACGTAGGACGCGCCCAGCGCGATCGCGGTGGCGGCCATGAAGGCGCCGGTGCCCACGAAGATGCCCGCCCGGTTGTTCACCAGGAAGAACACGAGCAGGGGGCCCATCTCGAGAACGAATTTGAGGAGCTGATTGACGGGAGGTTTGGCGGGCGCTTGTTCTGTCATGTCCCGGGTTATACGGGAGAGGGACGGCGCTCGCCAGCCTGTCGGACCGGCCGGCCGGTCAATCGTATCGCTTGCAATTTTTTCGCTGAAATCCAGAGGTTTATGAGCAGTTTCTGCGCGTACTTTTTGTGAAAGTCCCCGGCTTCCTATGCTATGGCTTTGAAGCCCGCGGGCCCGTTTCCGCCGGGCCGGGGATCCTCGAAACGTTCCAAAATCGGACATCACATGCACGAGATTATCCAGAAGCTTGAAGAAAAGCGCGCCGCCGCCCGTCTCGGCGGAGGCGAGAAGCGCATCGAGACCCAGCACGGCAAGGGCAAGCTTTCTGCGCGCGAACGGATCGAGATCCTGTTTGACGAAGGCTCCTTCGAGGAATGGGACATGTTCGTCGAGCACCGCTGCGAAGACTTCGGCATGGGCGCGCAGCGCGTGCCGGGCGACGGCGTCGTCACGGGCTACGGCACCATCAACGGCCGCCCCATGTTCGTGTTCAGCCAGGACTTCACGGTGTTCGGCGGGTCTCTGTCCGAAAGCCACGCCAAGAAGATCCTGAAAGTGATGGAAAAGGCCGTTCAGGTGGGAGCCCCCGTGATCGGCCTTAATGATTCCGGCGGCGCGCGCATCCAGGAAGGCGTCGCGTCGCTCGCCGGTTACGCCGACGTGTTCCTGCAGAATGTGCTCGCCTCGGGCGTGGTCCCGCAGATCAGCCTCGTCATGGGCCCGTGCGCGGGCGGCGCGGTCTATTCGCCGGCCATGACCGACTTCATCTTCATGGTCAAAGACAGCTCCTACATGTTCGTGACCGGTCCCGACGTGGTGAAGACCGTCACCCACGAGACGGTCACGCAGGAACAACTCGGCGGCGCCATGACCCACGCGCAGAAGTCCGGTGTCGCGGACGGCGCCTTCGAGAACGACGTGGACGCGCTTTTACAGCTGCGCCGCCTGATGGACTTCCTGCCGCTGAATAACCGCGAGAAGCCGCCGGTGCTCGCCTGCGTCGATCCGGCGGACCGCGACGACTATTCGCTCGACACCCTGATCCCGGACAATCCCAACAAGCCCTACGACATGAAGGAACTGATCCTCAAAGTCGTGGACGAGGGCGACTTCTTCGAGATCGGCGAACATTTCGCCAAGAACATGATCGTCGGTTTCGGGCGCATGGAAGGCCAGACGGTCGGCATCGTCGCCAACCAGCCGATGGTGCTGGCCGGGTGCCTCGACATCGATTCCAGCCGCAAGGCCGCGCGTTTTGTGCGCTTCTGCGACTGCTTCAACATCCCCATCGTCACCTTCGTCGACGTGCCGGGCTTCCTGCCGGGCACCAACCAGGAATTCAACGGCATCATCAAACACGGCGCCAAGCTCCTGTTCGCCTATGCCGAAGCCACCGTGCCGAAAGTCACCGTCATCACCCGCAAAGCCTACGGCGGCGCCTACGACGTGATGAGCTCCAAGCACATCCGCGGCGACGTGAACTTCGCCTGGCCGACGGCCGAGATCGCCGTCATGGGCGCCAAGGGCGCGGTCGAGATCATCTTCCGCCAGGACATCGGCGACCCGGCCAAGATCGCGGACCGCACCAAGGAATATGAATCCCGCTTCGCCAATCCGTTCCGCGCCGCCAACCTCGGCTTCATCGACGACGTGATCATGCCGCACGGCACGCGCCGGCGCATCTGCAGGTCGCTCGCCATGCTCAAAACCAAGGACGTGAAGAATCCTTGGAAAAAGCACGACAACATTCCGCTTTAAGGAATCCAAAGATGTTCAAAAAGATCCTTATTGCGAACCGCGGCGAAATCGCCTGCCGTGTGATCAAGACCTGTAAGAAGATGGGCATCAAGACGGTGGCGGTCTACTCCGACGCCGACCGCGACGCGCTCCACGTCGATATGGCCGACGAGGCCGTGCACATCGGCGAGTCCGCGACCGCAAAAAGTTATCTCGTCATCGAGCGCATCGTGGACGCCTGCAAGAAGCCCGGCGCCGAAGCCGTGCACCCGGGGTACGGCTTCCTGTCCGAGAACAAGTAGTTCCAGGAAGCCTGGGCCGCCGCCAAGATCACCTTCATCGGCCCGGACGCCTATGCCATCGAGGCCATGGGCGACAAGATCGAGTCCAAGAAGCTGGCCGACAAGGCCGGCGTCTCGACCGTCCCGGGCTTCCTCGGGGTCATCAAGGACGTCGCCCACGCCAAGAAGATCTCCGGCGAGATCGGCTATCCGGTGATGCTGAAGGCCTCCGCCGGCGGCGGCGGCAAGGGCATGCGCATCGCGCGCAACGAGTCCGAGGTCCAGGAAGGCTTCGAGCGCTCGCAGTCCGAAGCCAAGTCGTCCTTCGGCGACGACCGCATGTTCATCGAGAAGTACATCGAACAGCCGCGCCATATCGAGATCCAGGTGATCGCGGACCGCCACGGCAACACGCTCTATCTGAACGAGCGCGAATGTTCGATCCAGCGCCGCCACCAGAAGGTCATCGAAGAGGCCCCGAGCCCGTTCCTGGACGAGAAGACCCGCAAAGCCATGGGCGAGCAGGCGGTCGCGCTTGCAAAAGCGGTGAATTACGTGAGCGCCGGCACGGTGGAGTTCATCGTCGACACCAAGCGGAACTTCTACTTCCTGGAGATGAACACCCGTCTTCAGGTGGAGCATCCCGTCACCGAACTCATCACCGGCCTCGACCTGGTCGAGCTGATGATCCGGGTGGCCTGCAACGAGAAGCTCCCGCTCAAACAAAGCGACGTGAAGATCGACGGCTGGGCCATTGAGTCCCGCGTGTACGCCGAAGACCCGTACCGCAACTTCCTGCCCTCGACGGGCCGCCTGACGCGCTACATCGCGCCGCAGGAAACCGCCAACGTGCGCGTGGATACGGGCGTATACGAAGGCGGCGAGATCGGCGTGTTCTATGATCCGATGATCGCGAAACTCTGCTCCTACGGCAAAGACCGCAAGGAAGCCACCGCCCACATGCGCGCCGCGCTCGACGCCTATTATATACGCGGCGTCTCGCACAACATTCCGTTCCTGGCCTCGGTGCTCGGCAAAAAGAAGTTCGAAAGCGGGGACCTCTCCACCAACTTCATCGCCGAGGAATATCCGCAAGGCTTCTCGGACAAGGATCTGCCCGCCGACGATCCCACCAAGCTGCTGGCGGTGGCCGCCGTCGTGCACAACACCTTCGCCCGCCGCGCCGCGAACGTCTCCGGGCAGATGGCCGGGCGCGCGCGCAAGCTGCCCACCGAGTGGGTGGTCGCGGTGAAGGACGCCGAGGGTAACTACTCGGAAACTCCGGTGAAGATTGAATCGGAAGTCGAGGGCGGCACCGTGCTGGTCAACGGCCGCGAGGTCGATGTGACCACCGGCTGGCGGCCGGGTCAGCCCTTGTTCACGGCCGTGGTCGACGGCCGGGCCGTGACCGTGCAGGTGGACCGCAAGGGCATCGGCTACCGTCTGTTCCATGCCGGCAGTCAGCTCGATCTTCTGGTCTACACCAGGCGCGAGGCGGAACTCGCGCGCCTGATGCCGAACAAACCGCCGCCGGATCTGTCGAAATACCTGCTGTCGCCGATGCCGGGCCTCCTGGTCTCGCTGGCGGTCAAAGAAGGCCAGGAGGTGAAAGCGGGCGAAGCGCTGGCCATCGTCGAAGCCATGAAGATGGAGAACGTCCTCAAGGCCGAGAGAGACGCCACGGTGAAGAAGATCCATCAGAAGGCGGGAGACTCGCTCGCCGTCGATCAGATGATCCTCGAGTTCGGCTGACGCATGGCGGGGGAACCGGATCGCAAGACGGTTCGCCTGCGGATTTTTGGGCGCGTCCAGGGCGTGGGGTACCGCGCCTGGACCGCGCAGAAAGCCAGGAAACTCGGCCTGACCGGCTGGGTGCGCAATCTCAACGACGGCACCGTCGCGTGCGAGGTGCAAGGGCCGCGCGAAGCCATCGAAGCGCTGGTCGCGGCCTGCCATGCGGGCCCGCCGATCGCCCGCGTCACGCAAGTGAACGCGGAGGATGTCGCGGGCGCCGAAGCCTATACGGGCTTCCAGCAGCGCCCGACGGCCGATCCTTAAAGGTCGACGCCGAAAACTTCTGTGAACGCGGCGCGCAGCGCGATGTCGGCGTCCGCCATGGTTGCCGGCCGCCCAAGATCGCGCAGCGAGGTCACGCCGTGCGCGGAGATGCCGCACGGCACGATGCCGGAGAAGTGCTCGAGGCTCGGCGCGACATTGAGTGCGATGCCGTGGAACGTGATCCAGTGGCGCACGCGAATGCCGAGCGCGGCGACCTTGTCTTCGCCGAGGCCGCGCCTGACCCAGATGCCGATGCGCCCTTCGCGGCGCTCGCCGGTCACGCCGAGTTTCTCGAGCGCGCGGATCAGCCACTCTTCGAGGTTATGCACGAAGCGGCGCACGTCGGTGCCGCCGCCGCTCCAATTCGGGCGGCTGAGATCGAGCATCACGTAGACCACGCGCTGGCCGGGGCCGTGATAGGTGTACTCGCCGCCGCGGCCCGTCGCGTAGACCGGGAAACGGTTGGGCGCCAGCAGATCGGCGGCCTTGGCGCTGGTGCCCGCCGTATAGAGGGGCGGATGCTCCAGGAACCAGACGCACTCGGGCGCGGTCCCGGCCCGGATCGCCGCGATCCTCTCTTCCATGAAAGCCACGGCGTCCGGATAGGCGACCGGGGCCTCGGAAACGCGCAGTTCCACCGGGCCCGGGGCGGGCCGGACGGCGGGCGCGGAGGACGGAAACGGCTGATCCATAAGCCCAGTTACGCCCATTAAGGCCTTTAAAACAAGGCGGCCAAAAATGAGCGTCGCGTTTCTTGCATGGCTCGAATCAATCTGGTATTCCACCGCCTCCTTTCCGGGGCCAATGCTCGGCCCCACACGATGCGGTCGTGGCGGAATTGGTAGACGCGCAGCGTTGAGGTCGCTGTGGGGCAACCCGTGGAAGTTCGAGTCTTCTCGACCGCACCAACCTACGCTCCCCCTTCGGGGGAGCTTCGGCTTGGCAAGCCAGCCTCACCAAACTGGCAATTCTCAGCATGACGCGCCACGCGGTTCCCGCCGGGGTCCGCTGCTTCGCTCCTTCGGAGCTGCGCAGGATTTAAAGTCCTCCTGCCAGGGACTCCCTCAATACAAAAAAACGACCCCCTCCTAACCTCCCCCTTGCAGGGGGAGGAAGAGGGACGCGTGTCTTTATTCCCTCCCCTGAAAAGGCAGGGTCAGGGAGGGGTCGTTTTTTGTTCGGGGTCCTTTCGCTTGATCTCCCATTGACCCTCGTGCACAAGGACCACGCGGTTCCCGCCGGGGTCCGCCATCACACAATTCGCACTTCCTGGTGCCGTCCGTGGCCAGCGCCGAAACGCCATCCTCGTCTCCGCCGCACGCGCGCGCCCGACGGCCAGTCAGGGACGCGCTCGACGAGGGCTTTGAGCTCGATCCGGCGTTCATCGAGGACGTCCAGGCGGCCCTTCGCGCCAACGACCATGAACAGGCCCGGCTCCTGGTGGAAGACCTCCACTATGCCGATATGGCCGATTTGCTGGAGCGTCTGGACTCCGAGGACCGGCGCCTTTTGATCGAGGCGATCCGCGACGATTTCCAGGCCGACGTCCTGCCCGAACTCGACGCCGAAGTGCGTTACGAGGTCATGGACGCCCTCGGCTTCGAGGATTTCGCCGTCGCGCTCACGGAACTCGATTCCGACGACGCGGTCTACGTGGCCGGAAAGCTCGATCCCGAGGAGCGCGCCAAGATCCTGGAGCGCACGCCGCCGGACAAGCGCGAGTTCATCGAGCAGGGTCTGGCCTACGCCGAGGATTCGGCCGGGCGCCTTATGCAGCGCGAGCTGGTCGCGGTGCCTTATTACTGGACGGTCGGTGAAACCATCGACTTCCTGCGCTCCACCCGCAACATCCCGGACAAATTCTACGTCGTTTTCGTGGTGGACGCGCGCCATCGTCCGCAGGGCGTCGTCGAACTGCACCGGGTGCTGACGTCCAAGCGTCCCATCCGGATGCAGGACCTGATCAACCCGGACATGGATATCATCCCGACGGACATGGACCGCGAGGAAGTGGCCTTCCTGTTCCGTCAGCGCGACCTTGCCGCGGCCCCGGTGGTCGATAAATCCGGTCGCCTGATCGGCCAGATCACCATCGACGACATCGTGGACGTGATCGACGAAGAAGCCGGCGCGGACATCCTGAAGATGGCCGGTGTGTCCGAGGTGGATCAGTCGAGCCTCTATACCGCCGTCATCGCCACGGCCCAGTCGCGCTTCACCTGGCTGGCGCTCAATCTCATCACCGCCTTCATGGCTTCCTATGTCGTCGGCATGTTCACGGCGTCGATCGAGAAGCTGGCGGCGCTGGCAGTGCTGATGCCGATCGTCGCGGGCATGGGCGGCAACGCCGGCACCCAGACGCTGGCGACGGTCGTGCGCGCGCTCGCGACCCGCGAACTCGATTCCAGCAACGCGCTGCGCGTCGTCGGCAAGGAGTTGTTCGTCGGCCTGATCAACGGCGTGCTGTTCGCAGCCCTCGTGGGCGCCGTGGCGTCGTTTTGGTTCAGCGATGTGTTGCTCGGCGTGGTCATCGCGGCGGCGATGCTGACCAATCTCACGGTTGCGGGCCTTGCGGGGATTCTCATCCCGCTCGCGCTCGACAAGGCGGGCACGGACCCCGCGTCCTCGGCCGGCGTTTTCCTTACAACCGTGACGGATATTGTCGGCTTTTTCACGTTCTTAGGGCTCGCGACCTGGGTCCTGCTTTAGGCGCCCGAACCCGGGTAGTAAAGCGGGCGAGGGGCGAGTACACTTCATGCCGATACTCGCGCCCTGGAACGTTTCCAGGTTTGCCTCCAAGGACCATTGATGTCTGAGATGTCTGATAAGCCGGAAGTTCAATACATTACGCCGCCGAACAATTTGCGGCAGAAGCAGAAGCTGGCGGGGGTGACGAGCACGATCGACGGGGTTTGGCTGGATGCGGCTGAGAAGTCGATGGGCAATGCGAAATTCGATTATCTCGAAGCGGTCGGCGAGGACTTGAACCGCCTCCAGGCGGCTTACGAAGTCGCCCTCAAGGACAAGACCAACCGCGTTGAGCGCGTGCAGGAATTGTACGCCATCGTCCAGCTCGTCAAGGGCCAGGGCGCCAGCTTCGGTTATCCGCTGATCTCCAACGTCGGTGCGCAGCTCGCGCGCTTCATCGAGGATTGCGGCGACGATCTGACCGACGCGCAGATGGAAGGCGTGAAGGTGCATGTGGAGACCTTGCGTCTCATCATGCAGCAGAAGATGGAAGGCGACGGCGGGCCCATGGGTCAGAAAATCGTCGCGGGCCTCGCGCTGGTCATCAAGAAGATGACCGGCGCCGGCGAAGCCGCCACTGCTTAAGGCGGCGAAGCCGCCACTGCTTAACCCACCTCAGTATCGTCCTTACCGCAGCGCGTCGTTGCGCCGCGTGGCCGACACCGGATCGAGCGGCGTCATGAATTCCCAGCGGCGATAAGCCTCGACGCCGTCGAGCACGACGCCGTCAAAACCCAGGTCCATGATGCCGGCGAAGTAGCGGCCGACGATGGCCTTCCAGGCCGGATTCCAGAACTCGACGACATACTGGCCGGCGCGTTCGGGACCGAGCGCCTGGATCCAGCTCGGCTCGCCGATCCGCCAGTCGCGCTGCCAGTAGAAACGCTCGTCCTCGGCGTATCCGACCGACATGCGCGCAAGCACGAGGCGGCGCGCGCCCATTTCCTTGAACTTGAGATGATGGACTTCGTCCTTCGTCAGCGAACGGTTGCCTTTGTAGAAGGCGTCGGTGACGAGGATGTCGTAGTTGGTGCCGGCCATGGCCGCGAACCATTCCCCGCGCGTCTCGTAATCGCGGCTGTCGAGCAGCATCACCATGTTGCGCGCGCCGAGCAGCGTTTCGACGTTGCGCGGGTTTTCGGGCGAGGGACGGCGCGTCGGCGTGCGGGCGAAGTCGTCGGTGTCGTCCAGATCGATATGCGAGACCACGCCCATGCGCACCGCGGTCTGTAGCGCGGCCGAGGCCTGGTCCGGCGTGCGGCAATGTTCGATGGAAAGGGCCTTCAGGCCCTGTTTCAGCATGACCTGGAGATCGGCCGCGGGAACGCGCAAGGGCGCGCAGAACTGGCCGTTGAGCAGGAAGCCGTCGATGCTCTGGATGTAGCGGCGCATCGGCGTGCCGACCTGGACAATCGAGTCCTGCGGGATATTCGCGAACGGGTCACGCTTGATTTCGGCGAGGTCGAACTCGCGGCGGCTCCACGACAGGAGATCGAAACCCGGGCGGGTGACGACGATGAAATTGGGATCGCGCTTTTCGGCGTAGACGGCCAGGTCCTCGATCGTCTCGCGCATATAGGCGCGGTAGTTCGGGATCTCCTGAAGCGGGATGTCGAGCACTTCGATTTCGCCCAGGAGGCTGCGCGTGCGGTCGAGCAGGTCCGTGCTCGACGTGCTTGGTTTTGCGTTGGCGGCGGGGACCGGGATCGCCGGGGCTTCTTCAACCCGCTCCTCCGGTTCCGGATCCGAGCCTTCAAGGCCGGACCCGGCCGGCGGGCCAAGCGCACGGCCCACGGCGGGCGCGGGCGGAACCGGCTTCTCCTGCGCCGTTGCCGCGGCGAGGGAGAACAGGCAGGTCGTCGCCAATAACGTCGTTAAAATGCGTCTGATCATGTGATCCGCTCCGCCACCCAATCGGCGATGGCGAGACATGAGGTGAGCCCCGGCGATTCTATGCCGTAAAGGGCAATGAAACCGTTAACGCCGGTCTCGGCGGGCATCTGTATTAAGAAGTCTTTGGCGGCCTCGCCGGGGCCCTGGATCTTGGGCCGGATGCCGCTGTAACCGGGCCGCAGGGCGCCGTCCGGCAGGCCCGGCCAATAGCGCCGGATTTCGGCGTAAAACAGGTGTTCCCGCGCTTCGTGGACCTGGTAATCGATGGCGTCCACCCATTCCAGGTCCGGCCCGAACCGCCCCTGGCCCGACAGATCGCGGGTGTAGTGGAGGCCTAGACTGGCGCGGCCCGGCAAAGGGTAAATCAGCCGGCTGAAGGGGGCTTTCCCCGACAGGTAGAAATAGCTCCCCTTTGCATAGTGCTGGGGCGGGATGCTGGCGGGCCGCACGCCCGCGATGGCCCGCCCTATCGCCTGGGCGCCGAGGCCGGCGCAATTGATGACCGTGCGGGCCTTGAGACTCATGGCGTCGGGTCCGCCGGTTTCGATCTCGACGCCGCCTTCCGCCGCGCGCCCGCCGGTCACGGGGCTGTTGTAGGCGATGGACGCGCCGTGGGCCTCCGCATCGCCCAGGAACGCCAGCATGAGGGCGTGACTGTCGACGATGCCGCTCAAGGGGGAATGAAGCGCCGCGGCGCAGTGGAGTTCGGGCTCCAGGCGCCTGGCGTCGGCCGCGCTCATCCAGGTCAGGAACACGCCGCTGTCGGCCGCGTGTTTCTGAAGCGCCTTCAAGCCGTCGCGCTCGCTTTCGCCGGCGGCGTAGATGAGCTTGGTGCTGCGCTTGTAGGTCACGCCATAGGCGTCGCAGAAGGCGTACATCTTGTCGCGGCCTTCGATGCACAGGCGCTCTTTCAGGCTGCCGTGCACATAGAACACGCCGGCGTGAATCACTTCGCTGTTGCGCGAACTGGTTTCCGTTCCGAACGCATCGGCCTTTTCAAGGATGACGACCTCGCGCCCCTTGCGCGCCATCGCCCTGGCCACCGCAAGCCCGACAACCCCCGCGCCGATGACGATGCAATCTACGGACTCCATGTTTTTCTCCCGACCCCCTCCCAACCTCCCCCCTTTCAGGGGGAGGAGAAATACCGCACCAAGTCTCCCTCTTTTCTCCCTCCCCTGAAAGGGGAGGGCTGGGGAGGGGTCGTGTTTGTTTTTTTGTTTTCGTTTTGCGCCGACGCCGCTTTAAGATTCCCCCGAAGTTCAGTTTTGGTAGGCAGAATGCGTTCTCCATCCACGCCGCGGATCGTCGTTTTCGGCAACGAAAAGGGCGGAACCGGCAAATCGACCCTGGCCATGCATCTCGCGGTGGCCCTCATGAACCGCGGCCTTTCGGTCGCGACGGTCGATCTCGACGCGCGCCAGGGCACCCTTGGTAAATACGTGGCCAACCGCAAGCGTTACAAGGAGCGCACGGGACTTCCGATCCCGCTGCCCGCGCACCACGCCATCAACTCAAGCACCGATGAAGCCGGCTACGAAGTCGAACTGCCGCGCGTGATGGCGGAGACGAGCGGGCACGATGTGGTGGTGGTCGACACGCCGGGCTTCGACACCACGCTGTCGCAGATCGGGCATTCTTTCGCCGACGTGATCGTCACGCCCATGAACGACAGCCTCATCGATTTGGACGTGATGTCGGATGTCGATCCCTTGAAGCAGACCATCGTGCGCCCGAGCCATTATGCCGAGCGCGTGTGGCGCGCGAAGCAGCTGCGGGCCAGGCGCGACGGCGGCTCCATCGATTGGGTGGTGTTGCGCAACCGCCTCGGCCAGTTGGAGGCGCGTAACAAAAAGCTCGTTGCGAAACTCTTGGCCGAACTCGCGCGGCGCATCGGTTTCCGCCTGGTGGACGGCATCGCCGAGCGCGTCGTTTACCGCGAGCTTTTCCTCGATGGATTGACGGTGGAGGACCTGGCGGCCCTTGCAAAAGACGGCGCGCTTGTTATGTCCCATGTGGCGGCCCGTCAGGAACTGCGGGCCCTGATGATCGCTCTTGGACTTAAAGATACATTGGAGACGTCGCTGATCGGCGCCTGACCTCATGTCCAGTAACAAGACGCCCACCACGCGCCCGGCATCGAATTCCGTCGCCGCCTTCCTGGACCAGGCGGCGAAGACGCCCGTGCGCGCGCCGGGCACGAAGAACGGCCGGCTGATCTTCGCCATGGACGCCACCGCCAGCCGGGGGCCCAGCTGGACCCAGGCGATGGCGATCCAAAGCGATATGTTCAAGGAGGCCGCGACCGTCGGCGGGCTCGACGTGCAACTCGTCTACTATCGCGGCGTCATGGATTTCGGCGCCAGCCCGTGGCTCGGCGATCCGGGCCGCGTGGTCGGGCTCATGCGCATCGTCGACGTGGAAGGCGGGAATACGCAGATCGTGCGCGTCCTGCGTCACGCGCTGGCCGCGTCGAAAGCCGCCAAGGTGAACGCGGTTGTCTTCATCGGCGACGCCGTCGAGGAATCCCAGGACGCGATTGCCGACGCCGCCGGCCGGCTTGGCCTTCAGGGCGTGCCGGTGTTTGTGTTTCATGAAGGCGGGGGCGAACCGGCGGGCAGCGTCTTCCGCCAGATCGCGCGCATCACGCGCGGCGCCTATTCCGCCTTCGATGCGAACAGCGCGCAGCAGCTGCGCGATCTCTTGAAGGCTGTCGCGGTCTTCGCCGCCGGCGGACGGAAGGCATTGGAGAATTACGGCGCGAAAACCGGCGGCGCGGCGCTGCAGATCACGCATCAACTGAGCGGGAAGGCCTGATGGGTCCGCTTCTCCTCGGTGTCGCGGTCCTTGTCGCGATCTACTTCCTGCTCAAATGGTATTCCGACGCCGACGTGAAGCAGATCAGGTCGTCGGCCAAATGGATCGGCGCGAGCGTGCTGATCCTCGGCATCGTCGTGCTGGCAGGCACGGGCCGCCTCGGCGCGGCGATCGGCCTTCTGATGGCGTTTTTTGCCTGGGCCTGGCGCGTGTTCCACATGGTGAATTCCATGCGCCAGTTCACCGGCATGTTCCGCTCGTTTGGTTTTAACCGCGGCTTCGGCGCGGGGCCTTCGTCAAGCAACGCCTCTCACGTCACCAGCGCCTTCCTGAACATGACCCTCGATCTGTCCTCGGGCGCCATGGACGGCGAGGTGACCGCCGGGCCCCAACGCGGCCGGCGCCTGAGCCAAATGCCGCTCCCCGATCTCACGGCCCTCCTGAACGAAGTCGCAAGCGACGCGGATTCCGTGAACCTCCTGGAAGCCTTTCTCGACCGCACCCATCCCGATTGGCGGGAGACCTCCGGCGCCGGTCCCGGCACGCCTGCGGCCCCCGGCGGCGCCATGAGCCGGGACGAGGCTTTGCGCATTTTGGGGCTGAAAGACGGGGCGGGGACCGACGAGATCAAAACAGCCTACCGGAAGCTGATGGCGCAGCTCCATCCGGACCGGGGCGGGAGCGATTACCTGGCCGCTAAGGTGAACCAGGCAAAGGATTTTCTCCTAAAGGGAACATCTTCTTGATTGAAAGGTTGCATTGCCACGCCGACCCGTGGCGTGTCACAAATTCTTACGGCCGGTTCCCCGCCGGCCCCACGTTAAGTGTTCAATGTAATTGTTCGATAAGGATCCCCAATGGCTCAGCGCGTGCGTAAGGCGGTCCTGCCTGTCGCCGGCCTCGGCACCCGATTTCTTCCCGCTACCAAAGTCATTCCCAAGGAAATGATCCCCGTCGTCGATAAGCCGGTGGTTCAGTATGCGGTCGAGGAAGCCCGCGCGGCGGGCATCGAAGAGTTCATTTTCGTGAGCGCCGAAGGCAAGGAAGCCATCGCCGCGCATTTCTCGGCCCAGGAGGTGCTGGAAAAGTCCCTGGAAGCCAAGAACAAGACCGCCGAATTGAAGCTCGTGCGCGACGCCAGTCTGGCGCCCGGCAACATGCAGCTCGTCATCCAGGGCGAACCGCTGGGCCTGGGGCACGCCGTGTGGTGCGCCAAGGAGCTGGTCGGCCGTGAGCCTTTCGCCGTCATCCTGCCGGACGACATGGTGCTCGCGCGGACCTCCTGCATGAAACAACTGATCGACGCCCATGCAAAAGTGGGCGGCCACGTTGTCGCGGTTGAAGATGTTCCGCGGGATCAAACCAGCCGCTACGGCATTCTGGATGTCGCGTCCGACGACGGTAAGCTCGCCTCGGCGCGCGGTCTGGTGGAAAAGCCGCAGCCGGAAAAGGCGCCGTCGACCCTTGCGATCATCGGGCGCTATGTCCTGGATCCCTCCGTGTTCGACGAATTGGACAAACATACGCGCGGCGCCGGGAACGAGATCCAATTGACCGACGCCTTGAATAAGACGATCGCGCGCACGCCCTTCCATGGCTTGCGTTTCGAGGGCAAGAGATATGACTGCGGAACGAGAGTCGGCTTCGTCGAAGCAAACGTCGCTTTTGCTTTGGCGAACCCGGACCTCGCCCCGCGCCTCAAGCCGCTGCTGGCGCGGCTGATGGGCTAACTCCCTTTAGTCCCTTCCCTGCAAGGGGAGGGGAAGGGAGGGGTCGTTTTCGCGGTCGTTTGTTGGGGCTGAAAATCTTTGGGGGTCTGTTTTTTACGCCCTTTGCTCCAGAGGAGAGTCTGAATGCGCATCGCAGTGATCGGTACAGGCTATGTCGGCCTTGTGTCCGGGGCGTGCTTTTCCGAATTCGGCGTCGACGTGGTGTGCGTCGACCGTGACGCCGAGAAGATCGCCCGGCTCAAGAAGGGCGAAATTCCGATCTATGAACCGGGTCTCGACACCTTGGTCGCCGACAATGCCGCGGCCGGCCGCCTGACCTTCACCACCGATATCAAGGCCGCCGTCGCGGGGGCCGACGCCGTGTTCATCGCGGTGGGTACGCCCTCCAGACGAGGCGACGGCCACGCCGATCTGTCCTACGTCTATGGCGCGGCCATGGACATCGCCGCGCATCTCACCGGCTACGCCGTGGTGGTGACGAAGTCGACCGTCCCCGTGGGCACCGGCCGCCAGGTGGAGCGCATCATCCGCGCCGCGCGCCCGGATCTCGAATTCGACGTGGCGTCGAACCCTGAATTCCTGCGTGAAGGGTCGGCCATCAACGACTTCATGCGCCCGGACCGCGTCGTCATCGGCACAGAATCCGAGCGCGCGCAGAAAGTCATGCGCCAGCTCTACCGCGTGCTGTACCTGATCGAAACGCCGATCATGTTCACCGCGCTGGAAACCTCCGAGCTGATCAAATACGCGGCCAACACGTTCCTGGCCGCCAAGATCACCTTCATCAACGAGATCGCCGACCTGTGCGAAAAAGTGGGCGCCAACGTGCACGATGTCGCGCGCGGCATCGGTCTCGACGGCCGTATCGGCAAGAAGTTCCTGCATGCGGGCCCCGGTTACGGCGGCTCGTGTTTCCCGAAAGATACCTTGGCGCTCGTGAAGACCGCGCAGGATTACGGCGCGCCCTTGCGCATCATCGAAACCGTCGTGGACGTGAACGACAAGCGCAAACGCAAGATGGCCGACAAAATCGTCGCGGCCTGTGGCGGGGCGGTGAAGGGCAAGACCATCGCCTTCCTCGGCCTCACCTTCAAGCCGAACACCGACGACATGCGCGATTCTCCCAGCCTCGCGATCGTTCCGGCGCTCGAAGAGCAGGGTGCGACGGTGCGCGGCTTCGATCCGGAAGGCATGCAAGAAGCCAGGAAGCTTCTTCCCAACGTGGTCTATTGCAACGACGCCTACGAGACCATGAAGGGCGCGGACGCCCTTGTGTTGCTGACCGAGTGGAACCAGTTCCGCAATCTCGACCTGGCGCGCGCGAAATCGCTTCTGAAGGCGCCGGTGCTCATCGACCTGCGCAACGTCTATACCCCGGCCGACGTGAAGGCCGCGGGTTTCCACTACACCAGCATCGGCCGCCCGCAGGAAATGCCGGTCGCTTCTTCTTCTTCCGATATCAACGTGAGTACCCAACGCCCATGACCTTCACGCACGCTTTCCATCCCACCGTTCTCCGGGAATACGACATCCGCGGCATCGTCGGTGAGACACTCTCGCCGGCGGATGCCGCCGCCGTGGGCAAAGTCTTCGGCTCGCTGGTGAAGCGCGCCGGTGGAAAGCGCGTATGCGTCGGTTACGACGGGCGCGTGAGTTCTCCGTCCATGGAAGCCGCGCTTGTCGAAGGCCTCGTGTCGGCCGGGGTCGAGGTGGAACGCGTCGGCCGCGGCCCGACCCCGATGCTGTATTTCGCGACCGTCGAGCGCGGCGCGGACGGCGGCATCATGGTGACGGGGTCGCACAATCCGCCGACCCATAACGGCTTCAAGATGATGCTGGGCAAGAAGCCGTTCTTCGGCGCCGACATCAAGAAGCTCGGCGAAATGGCTGCGCGCGGCGACGTCGATGACGCGGCGGGCACGGTGAAGGACACGCCGGTGTTCGAGGATTATGTGAATCGCCTCTTGAAGGATTTCAAAGGCGCGCGCGAACTCACCGCCGTGTGGGATCCGGGCAACGGCGCCGGTGGTGAAGTGGTCACGGCGCTGGTGAAAAAGCTGCCGGGCAGACACTTTGTCCTCAACGGCGCCATCGACGGCACGTTCCCGGCGCATCATCCGGACCCGACGGTGCCGAAGAACCTCGAACAGCTCATCGCCGAAGTCGCCAGACAGAAAGCCGATGTCGGTTTTGCCTTCGACGGCGATGCCGATCGCATCGGTGTCGTGGACGGCAAGGGCCGCATCCTGTGGGGCGATCAGATCCTCCAGGTGCTGGCCGAAGACGTGCTCCATGATTCGCCGGGCGCCCCGATCATCGCCGACGTGAAGGCCAGCCAGGCGCTGTTCGACGAAGTCGGCCGCATGGGCGGCAAACCCTTGATGTGGAAGACCGGCCATTCCCTGATCAAGAACAAGATGGCGGAAACGAAAGCGCCGCTCGCCGGTGAAATGAGCGGACACATCTTCTTCGCCGACAAGTATTACGGCTTCGACGACGCCGTGTACGCCGCCGTGCGCTTCCTCTCGATCATGGCCCGCGACGAGAAATTCGATCTCGCGCGCCGCTACGACGCGATGCCGATCATGGTGAATACGCCGGAACTGCGTTTCCCTTGTGACGATACCCGCAAGTTCGCGGTCATCGACGAAGTGAAGGCCCGCCTGCGAAAGTCGGGCGCGAACGTGTCCGATATCGACGGCGTGCGCGTGAACTCGAACGGCGGCTGGTGGCTGTTGCGCGCGTCCAACACCCAAGCGGTCCTGGTGGCCCGCGCCGAAGCCTCGAGCGACAGCGCGCTCGAGAAACTGAAAACCGAACTCGCCCACCAGCTCCAGGCCAGCGGCCTCGAACTCCCCACGGACTCCGCCGGCCACTAACCGAAAACCGACCCCCTCCCAACCTCCCCCTTTCAGGTAGGGGAATCGCATATGACCCTATGAGGGGTGTTGCAAGGTAGCGAAAACTGGATTCTTTGG
>JADZAK010000196.1 GCA_020852595.1 Rhodospirillaceae bacterium | reverse complement strand
TCGAGAATTTTAAGAATCACGTATTGCCGGGTCTTCTCGATGCCCGGAAAGTGCAAAAGCGAATCCGGATCCTATGCGCCGCGGCATCGAGCGGGCAGGAGCCCTACTCGCTGGCCATCATGTTGGCTGAGAACGCAAGCCGTCTGACGGGGTGGAACATTGAGATATTGGGCGTCGACATCGACGCGAAGATTCTCAAGAAGGCGGCGGACGCCGTTTATACGCAGTTCGAAGTGCAGCGCGGATTGCCGGTGCAAATGTTGCTGAAGTATTTTGACCAGCAGCCTGGGCAGAATTGGGCGCTCAGGCAGAATGTGAAGTCGATGGTCAAATTCCGCCCTTGCAATCTGCTCATGCCCTTCCGCGATTTCGGTACGTTCGATGTGGTCTTCTGCCGCAACGTCCTGATCTACTTCGACAGGCCGACCAAGAGAGACGTGCTTGGCCGCCTAGCCCAGCAGATGACCGGGGACGGATGCCTTTTCTTGGGCGGCGCGGAGACCGTGCTCGATATCACGGACGCCTTTTGTCCGGCGCCCGCGTGCCGCGGGCTCTATATCAGGCGTCCTGCGGCGGCGCCGGTTGCGCCGTGGTTGCACTAGGGCCGCGACGGTGCGCGCCCCATCCCCCTCTGGGCCCACGTCTCCCGTGTTGCCCGATCCCGAGTCCGGCAGCGGTTGCGTCACGCACTTTAGCTTTCAACATCGTGTGTTCGCGGCCGCGGGCTCGCGTTTCAAGCTGTGGGGTGCGGAGCGTCGGCCGGTCTTCTGTCTTGATGTGGGGAAAATGGAAGGCATCGTCGAACTCGACGCCTTATGCCGGGAATTTGGGATCGCCCACGACAGCCAGGATGGGCGGCTGATAAAGCTCGCAAGGGATGGCCTGCGTTACGTCCCGGATATTAAACCCGGCGATGCCATTCCGTCCGAATTGCTGACCGGCGAGGCTTCATGGTCGGTTCAGCGCAAGCATGTGCGGATCGCCCAGGAACGCCTTCAAATCCAGTTGCTATCGTGGATTTCCGGTAAGGAGGTGATACTCACGGACCGACACGAGATATCGCAATACCTCGAGCAGCTTGAAACGCGGGAAAAACTGAGGGCGGCCTTTCAAAGTGCGGCCTCGGAACTGAACATCCCAAACCGGGATACCGAGGGGGTCGTGCGGCTGCTGGAGCTGCTCACCCGTGAGGTTTCTTACATCGAGGCGCTTCGCGATCGGTTCGTTCTTGTTCAACGCCTTGAACGCCGTCTGGGTGAACTCATCAAGACCTATGGCAACGACAAGGTGGGCAAAGCCGAGGTCCAGCGGGTCTGGCAGCTCAGCCAACGGGGCGCCGCGGAACTTGGGCGCGTTTTTGACGACATCGACGGACAGACCGGCGAGATCATCGCCGCGCTCAAAGGCATCGACCGCCAAATCGCATTTATTCGTAAGGCGCGTGACACTCTGAATGAGAGCCTGAAGGAGTGGGATGTGCATATCGATGGGCAGGAGCGATGGCCGCTCCGCCGCTCGATGGAAACCGATAAGGCGATAGCGTCGCTTTACCGCTTTCTCGCGGCCCGCCTTACGACGAGCCGGAGCATGCTCGCGCAAAAGACCGGCGCAGCCATGATGAAAAAATCTTCACAACCGCCCACTGGTGCTCCGGCGAGGAATAGCCAGCCGGTGTCCCAAATGAAAGAACAACGGAGGTAATTATGACTGTGGATATGAAGACGCCGGTTTTGATTGTCGACGACTACGCCACGATGCTGCGCATCGTCCGCAATCTCCTCAAACAAATCGGATTTGACAATGTCGACGAGGCCAGCGACGGCGGACGCGCGCTCCAGATGATGAAGCTGAAAAAGTATGGCTTGGTCATCTCGGATTGGAACATGCAGCCGATGACGGGCATCGAGCTCTTGCGTCAGGTCCGCGCCGATAGCGATCTCAAGACGACGCCGTTCATCATGGTGACCGCCGAAAGCAAGACGGACAATGTGATCGAAGCCAGAAATGCCGGTGTTTCGAACTACATCGTAAAGCCGTTCAGCAGCGAGATTCTAAAGGGGAAGATATCAAGTGTGCTGGGCGCTTTCTGAAGCGGGCCGCCGCCGCACCAGTTGTCAATATGCAGGAAATTCGAAGCAGCGCGGATATAGCGTCGTACGTCGAGGAATCACAAAGAATCATGACGCAACCGCCAAACCTCGCCGCAGCGCAAGATACCGTGGAGAAAATGATGTCCGCATGGCCGAATGACCGTGGCATTTATGCGCAGCTTCGTAAGTTGGCCGATTTCATCGCAAAAACGCGGGCGGAGATTGGGCAGTTGCACCCCGAGGACGTCAAGGTCGAGTTTATCACCAAGGCGACGGATGAGTTGGACGCGATCGTCGAGGCAACGGCTTCCGCGACGCACCGCATCATGGATGCAGCCGATCTCATTATGGACGCCGCTTCAAAGTTGCCGAATGGCCAATCCGACCAAATCATGGCGTCTGTCACCTCGATCTATGAGGCGTGCACGTTTCAGGACATCACGGGCCAGCGCGTTACGAAAATTGTCGGCATGCTGAAGACGATCGAAGAGCGGCTTGACCGGATGGTGGCGGCCCTGGCGGAAAGTGATGTGATGGGCGTGCCGACGGCGCCCACGAAGCTCGACGGCCCATCGTCTGATAACGCATTTATCGAATCCCGCGAAGAAAGCGACGCGCGTTTGCTGAACGGACCCGCGTTGCCTGGTCGCGCACACAGCCAGGCGGACATTGATGCCATTTTTGCCGATGGTGGAAAACGGCGATGATGGCAAAACCTATCTCTCAGGCCGGGAAGGTCGCGCTTGACGATCGAGATACACTCCATACCCTGGCGTTGAAATTTCTTCCGATCCAGCATCCGGTCCTCCGCCGCGCGCGCATGATCAAAAACTCCCGCCTCGACAGCGTCATTGAGATGTATCGGGACCGCGAAATGGGAAGCGGTCAGCTGGACGTCGAGAAGCTGCCCAGCGAATTAGGCCCATCTCTTGAGCCTGCGGATTTCTCAATGTTGCGGGCGCTCGTGCTTCTTCCCAGCTACGACGTCTACAGTCTTCGAGTCACGCTGCGGGACAGCGGAATTTGCGTCAATGACAGCGAAGCGTTGCGCCTTTCACCGATCAAGATGAAAGAGCTGGCCGCATATATGAAAAACTTTACGCGACCGCTGCTTATGCAGATCTACGGCGAAGAGGGGATGAAGATAGAGACCTTTGAGGACGTCGTTGCCTTGTTTCGCGATCCCGATATTCAAAAAGCCCGACACAAGCTGAACATTATGGCAGCGAAGCTCGGCATCGATATCGAACGTATTCCGAAGTTTCTCGAAGATTACGCGGATATTTTCATGTCCTTATCTTACTACCGGCAGTGCCTGGATGCGGTGACGCCGGCGGTCCACGAATTTTTCGAATCTCTTGAAGACCTACGCAAGAACTATCAGATGCGCAGCAATGTGCAGCTCATGGCCGCCTGCAAGGACATGCAGAGCACATTCAGCGAGCTGTTGACCTCAGTCACCGGCCGGTTGGAAAGCTTTGACCGGAACACGAAAGATATGTGGAACGACTTGTCGGCCGACCGCTTCCGCAAGATCGAAACCGTCGTACGGACCTTTCACACAATGATGGGCGGAATATTGTGCGCGTTAACGGTCAAGATGGATCATTGGGTGGAACTGTTTCCAAACCGGAGAGCCGGGGCGCCCGGCCGCCGCGCGGATTTTATCCTGAACGAGATGCGTCACGGCATGACCCGGATCCGGGAAATTGAAAAAGTCGGAGCGAAGGCGCAGGTCGCGTGAGTGACGCTGGAACAGCAAGGGGCTGAACGTGACTTCTTATGCGAGCGGAAACAGCGGTATCGATGAGTCTTTGGCGAGATGCGGGCGGCGGTTGGAGCGCTTTATGGACGGCGTGACCGACGAGAGGCTGTGCCGTGAGATTGTCGCGGTCTTGCGTGAGATCGAGATGACGAGGCTGGACCTGCTTGGTCCGAAGAACGGGGATAAGCGCAAATCGGTCCGGTTCCGGGAGGACGCGATTGTCACCATGGAATGCGGCGGTGACCTTTTAACCGCGGGTCTGGTCGATATTTCCATCGGCGGTGCCATTGTAGAAGTTGAAGAGGCGGTCATCATTGGATCTACCTGGGCCATCCATTTCCCTGGCATGGGGATGGCCATTCCAGCTGACGTGCTCGCGGTAGAGGGACCGATGGTGCGGCTCTCCTTTCGGCCGCTAAGTCCCGGTGCCCGGCTTGAACTCGCGAAACATCTGGAACGTCATCTAACGCGGTATTGATGCCGCCTTTTAAGGAACGATCAGCACCACGTCGCGGTCGTCGCGCTTCACGCGCACCACGGACTGGCTTTTCACGTTCTTCAAGGCCTTCTCCAGGTCGGAGACGGAGCGGGTCTGCGTGCGGTTGACCGCCGTGACGATATCGCCGGGCTGCAGGCCCATGGCGGCGGCCGGCGAGTTCTCTTCCACGTCGGTCGCGCGCACGCCGTCCCGCGTGTTTTCGAACACGGCGCCCATGATGCGGCTCGGCTCCGCCCGCTCCTGCGGCGCGGCGGCCGCAATCGCTTGCGCGGGATCGAGCTTCGCCGTGGTCACGTCCACATCGCGCTGTTCGCCGTCCCGAATGATGGCCAGCTTCAATTTCGTATCCGGCGGCATCATGCCGACCCGGTTACGCAGGCTGGCCGAGCCTTCGATGTCGGCGCCGTTCATGGACACCACCACGTCGCCGGCTTTGATCCCCGCCTTGTCGGCCGGTGAACCCGCTTCGACGCGGCTCACAAGCGCGCCGCGATTGATGGAAAGCCCCAGGTTCTGCGCGAGATCCGGAGTGACGTCCTGGATCGCAACGCCGATGCGGCCACGGCTCACTTCGCCCGACTGGATGAGCTGGCTCATCACATTGGTGACGATGCTGGCCGGCACCGCGAAACCGATCCCCACGTTGCCGCCGCTCCGGCTGAGGATCACGGTCGGAATGCCGATGAGTTCGCCCTTGAGGTTCACCAGCGCGCCGCCCGAGTTGCCGGGGTTGATGGCGGCGTCGGTCTGGATGAAGTCCTCGAAACCCTGGTCGATGAAACCCGAGCGTCCCAGCGCCGAGACGATGCCGGCGGTGACCGTCTGGCCCAGGGCGAAGGGATTGCCGACGGCCAGCACGTAATCGCCCACGCGCATATTGGCCATATCGCCGAGGGGAAGGGCGGTGAGGTCGGGCGCGTCGATCTTCAACAGGGCGAGGTCCGTCGCCTGATCCTTGCCGATCACCTTCGCGGTGATGGTGCGGCGGTCCTTCAAGGTCACGGCGATATCGTCCGCGTTGTCGACCACATGGAAGTTGGTGATGACGTAGCCTTCCTTCGCGTCGACGATCACGCCGGAACCGGCGCCGCTGCGCTGTTCACGGCGCTGCTGTTGCTGCTGCTGCCGGTCGGGCACGCCGAAGAAGCGGCGGAAGCGCGGGTCCTGCAGCAGCGGCGAGAGTTCGGAGGCTTCCTCCTGCTCGCGCACTTGAATACTGACGACGGCGGGAGTCACCCGCTCGAGGACGTCGGCGATGCCGGTGTAGGGCGTGGTCGGGCCCTCACCCGGGGTGAAGGGCGCCGAACTCGACGATGAGGAGGCTGTCTGGCCGGGCAGGGAGAGGCCTTTATCCCGCGCGAGGTAGAACCCGCCGCCGACGGCGGCCAAGGCGAGGACAGTCACAACGACGAAACGCGCGCGCGGCATTTGCTCTCCGGATGAAAGAACGCCCGAGACGCTTTAGATAGCATCTCCAAACTCGGACGCCATACGGAAATCAATGAATTCGGGGCCTTCAGCATCCTGTGAACAGGCTAAAATAGCTGTTAGCTGAAACGGAACAGCTCAGAAGCCGCGCTCGACCGCCTCGCGCCCAAGGCGATCGTGCGCGCCGTTGGTCCAGTCCTCGCGGCCCGGGAAGCGCCCCACGCTCGGCAGGGTCAGCGACAAGTCCATCGGATTGGCGCCGATGACAAGGCCGAGGATATTGATCTCCAAGCCTTCGTCCTTCGCCAGCGCGATCCCGAAGGCGCCGCCCAAGGACAGCTGCACCCCGGTGTTGCTCGGTGTCGGCGCGATGAAGCGCCACCCCGTGAAGTCCTTGCCGATGGTGTTGCCCGGCATCGTCAGGTGAAGGGCCGGGATCTCGCGTCCAATGTGCGCGATGAATGTATTGCTGTTGGGGCCGGGCCACACGACGTAGGTGTTGGCGTAGGGGTAGCTGTCGACCACGCCCGGCAGATCCCTGATCACCGCTTCGGCGTCCGCGCCGCGCAGGTCCTGGATCAGCTTCGGGCTTGCCCCGTACCAGCGTTGATCCGGCTCCTTGGTTTCCGTGATGCGAATGGCGTTCTGATTGCGCCGCAAATAGAAGCCGGTCACTTCATAGCGCGTGTAATAGGCCGCGCCTTTTGGTTTCGCCGCGATCCATGTGTGGTCGGAGAAGGCTCCGCGCCAGCGCACGGCCGCCGCCGAATACACCTGCACCACGGCCGGCTCGTAGTCGTCCGGATCGGGCGCCCAGCCGACCGGTTCGCGGCTTGCGGTGCGCCAATCCTGCGCCTGGACGTCATTGCCGAAGAACGCGCGCGCCAGCGGCACGGCCGCCATGAGGACCGCGAGCATCAGCACGCCCGTGAAAAACTTGCGCAAACGCTTGGACATGCCCGCATTAGATCATTGCGGCTGCCCTTCTTCCAGGGGGCCATGGTAACGTTTTGTCACACGAATTAAATCGGGAGGGACTTATCCATGGCCACAGTGACATTGATGACGGACCGGGACGCGAACGCGATTCCCGCCGTGAAAGCGGTCTTCGACGATATCCGCGCCGTCCGTAAAACCGACTTCATCAACAACTTCTGGCGGGGGCTGGCCCACGATCCGGCGCAGCTCGCCCGCATTTGGGAGCAGGTGAAAGCCATCATGGGCACGCCGGGCGCTCTCGATCCCCTGACCCGGGAGTTGATCTACATCGCGGTCTCGACGGCCAACGGATGCTCCTACTGCATCCACTCCCACACGGCCGCCGCCCGCGCCAAAGGCATGACCGATGCCCAGCACGCCGAACTGGTGGCCATCATCGGCCTCGCCGGCCAGACCAACCATCTCGTGACCGCGCTGCAGATCCAGGTCGATCCGGAATTTCAGGTGAAATAATCAGGCCGTGACTGCCGGGGTTCGACGGCGCGCGAACCAGACGAGCGCCGCCGCCATCAAGCCCAGCCACGGCAACAGCAGCATATTCATCGTCTGCCAGCCGAAGACCGCCAGCAGCGCCCCCGAGCTTGCCGAGGACAGGAAACCCACCGTGACGACGGTGAGATCGTTCACGGCCTGGGCGCGTCCACGCTCCGCGGGCGTGTAGGACGTGGTCAGCAAGGTCGTGCCGCCGATGAACAGGAAGTTCCACCCGACGCCGAGCAATGTGAGCGCGGAGACGAAGAACGGCACCTCCGTTCCACTCAAAGCCAAGGCGATATGACCCGCGAGCAGGCCAACGCCCGCGAACATGATCCGCACCACCCCGAAACGCGCAATCAGCGCCCCGGTGAAGAAGGACGGCAGGAACATGCCAAGCACATGGAATTGGATGGCCTGCGCGGCGTCGGCAACCGTGTGGTGATGCGCGACGATGGCGATGGGCGAGGCGGTCATGGCCAGCACCATGACGCCTTGGCCCGTCGCGGCGCCGAACAGCGCGATCAGGTAGGAGGGGTGGCGCACGATACGGGCCAGTGGGCGCCCGGCGCCCAAGGCCGCGGCCGGCGGCGCGGGAACGCGCACGGCCAGCAGAAGCAGCATCGCGATCACGGACACCGCCGACACGAGCAGGAAGGAACCTGTGTATTGCGGGTCGATCAAGGGCTCGCCCCAGCGTGCGAGGGCGGGGCCCAGGAAGGCGGCGACGATGCCGCCGGTCATCACGAACGAGATCGCTTTCGGCCGGAACGCCTCGTCGGAAACTTCGGAGGCGGCGAACCGGTAGTAGAGCGAAAACGCCTGATACGCGCCGAGGAACATCGTGCCGAGGCACAGGACCAGGAGCGAGGACATCACGACGCCCGCCGCGCACACCAGGCCGCCGACGATGCCGAGCGCGGCGCCGGCGATGAAACCGACGCGTCGTCCCACCCGCGCCATCCACATGGCCGCGGGGAAGGTCGTGAAGGCGTTGCCGAGGAACATCGCGCCGAGGGGCGCCGTCGCGAGCGCCGGTGACGCCGCGACCTGGCTGCCCGCGAGGCCGCCGATGGTGACCACAAGCACGCTGGTGCTCTGGAACAGCGCCTGGGCCGTCGCCAGCAGCAGGACCTGGCGGTGCATCTGGTTTTGCAGCATCTTCACGCTCCGCCCGTCATCGCCATCAGGCTCTTAATGATGAGGAACACACCGATCAGCGCGATGGCCGCATGCACGAGGAACGCGACTTTGAAAAAACCGGGCAGAGGTTTCTGCGCGGCTTCGAACTTTGCTTTCGCGCGCAGGCCCTGAAAGACGACGAAGCCGCCGCCCGCGATGAACAAAAGGCCGAGAACAATCTGGAATGCCGGTGTCATTTGAGGTCCTAGAAGAAAGGCGGCTCATCGCTGAGCCGCCTTCGCTTCGTCAGCTTATACCCGAATCTATTTCTTTGGCACGTATTCGGTGGTCATGAGACGCGACTTGTCCGCGTTCGGCTTCGGGGTGAACTTCTGCAGGCGGTTGTTCCAGGCGTCCGCGATGAACAAATTTCCCTGAGCATCGACCGCGAACTGGTGCGGGTTGTCGAAACGGCCCGGTTCGCTTCCCGTCACGCCCCAATAGGTGAGCAGTTTGCCGTTCAGGTCGAACTTGGCCATACGGTTGTTGCCGTCCGCCGACGCCAGGTAGATCCCGTTGTCGTTGGTCACGATCAGCTTGGTCACGCTGCGGATGTTCGGCCACTCTTCGACGAACTTGCCGTCCTTGTCGAACACCTGCACGCGGTTGTTGCGGCGGTCGGCGGCGTAGATGCGCCCTTGCGGATCGATGGTGACGGCGTGCACCAGGTTGAACTGGCCGGGGCCCGAACCCTTCGTGCCCCACTCGTTCACATACTTGCCGGCCTTGTCGAAGCGCACGATGCGCGAATTGACGTAACCGTCGGCGACGAGGAACGAGCCGTCCGGCAGGAAGGCGATGCCCGCCGGCTGCGCGAAGTGCGTCTTGTCGGAGGCCTGGACGTTGCGCTCGCCCAGCACCAGGACGAGCTTCTTGCCGTCGTTGGTGAACTTCAGGATCTCGTGGCCCATGCGGTTGACGACCCACACATGGCGCTCGGGATCGTAGGGGCTGATGTAGATGCTGTGCGGCTGGTCGATGCGCGCGTCCCACTGGCTCCAGGTCTCGATGGTCTTGCCCGTGCCGTCGAGCACCATCAGCTGGTGCGCGTGCGTCTTTTCGGCGGCCGGCTTGGTCGAGGTGGTGCTGCGCTCTTTGCGCACGCTGCCGTCCATGTCGATGATCGGCGCGTTCGGCTGGGTAACCGATTGGTCGCCCGCGCCGATGATGATGCGGTTCGGATTGTCGACGACAACCGAGATGACCGGTTGATCCCATCCATTGATGGGCGGCTTGTACCAGCCGGCGACCGGATTGTACGGGCCCGTTTCGTCGAGACCGCCTTTTTCCTGGGCAAGCGCCCCCTTGGAAAGCATAGGCGTGGCCGCGATCAGGACCGCCAGCGAAAGTCCGTAAAGGCGCGAATGAAATGTCATGAGTCCCTCCCTGGACCGTCGCCCCACGATATGAGGTCGGCCCCCTCTGTTACCGAGGGTTCAAACTTGGCGAAAAGCCGGGCCGGTGTCCATTGAGGAATGGGCCTGTTCCGCTCAGCGTTTTTTCCTGTGGATAACATTCTCCTATTGGTTTGAAACCCCTCCGGCGGGCCATTAGGTTGATCCCATGGACGCAGCACCCGCACCTTCGACGACCACCGCCGCCGCCACGCGCCTCGCGGCCTTACGCAACGCCATGTCCGAGGCGGACGTCGACGCCTACCTCATCCCGCACGGCGACGAGCACCGCAGCGAGTACCCCGCGCCTTACGCCGAACGGCTGAAGTGGCTCACGGATTTCACCGGCTCCGCCGGCATGGCGGTGGTGACGGCCGATGCCGCGGCCGTCTTCATCGACGGCCGCTACACGTTGCAGGTTCGCGATCAGGTGGACGGTACCCTCTACGCCTACCGCCACCTCATCGATGAACCGCCGCACGCCTGGCTGGTCGAGCACCTGAAGCCGGGCATGAAGGTCGGCTTCGATCCGAAGCTCCTGACCGCGGCCTCGGTTGCCCGTTTTGAAGACGCCGCCGGCCGCGCGAAATCGACCCTGGTCGCGGTGCCCAATAATCTGATCGACGCGGTGTGGACCGGCCGGCCGCCGCGCCCGAAGGCGGCCGCTGAAGTCTATTCCGAACGCTTTGCGGGCCGGACCTCGGCGGAGAAGCGCGTCCTGGCGGCGAAGGTTTTGAAGGCCGACGGCGTGGACGCCTTCGTGATCTCGGCTTTGGATGCGATTGCCTGGCTGTTCAACATTCGCGGCACCGACGGCGAGTTCACGCCGCAGGTTTACGCCTATGCGCTTCTGTTCGCCGATGGACGCGCGAGCTTGTTCATCGATCCCGCAAAAGTCACCGACGACGTGCGCGCGCATCTCACCAGGGACCAACCGGCCGTGACCCTGGCCTCCTACGACGCCCTTGAATCGGCCGTGCAGGCGCTGCCGGGGGACGTCGCCACGATCGGTCTCGATCGCGACTACGGCTCGCGCTGGCTGTCCGACATCATCGCCGCCGCGGGCAAGAAACCGAAGATCGGCGTCGATCCCTGCATGGCGTTGAAAGCGCCGAAGCACCCTATCGAACTCCAGGGGGTACGCGATGCGCATGTGCGCGACGGCGCGGCGCTGACGCGTTTCCTCGCCTGGCTCGACGTCGAAGGCCCGAAGGGCACTCTCGACGAAGTGACCGCCGCCGATCGTCTCGAAGCCTTCCGGGCGGAAAACAATCTCTTCCGCACCCCGAGTTTCGCGACCATCTGCGGCGCCGGCGCCAACGGCGCCATCGTTCACTATCGCGCCGCCGAGAAAACCGCCGCGCGGATCAAGGCGGACATGGTGCTGCTGGTGGACTCCGGCGGTCAGTATCTGGACGGCACCACCGACGTCACGCGCACGGTCGCGATTGGCAAGGCGACGCCCGAACAAAAGCGCCGTTTCACCCTGGTGCTGAAGGGGCATATCGCCCTCGGCAGGGCGCGCTTCGTGAAAGGTACCAGCGGCAGCCAATTGGATGCGCTCGCGCGCCACGCGCTGTGGTCGGAGGGTCTCGATTACGATCACGGCACCGGACACGGCGTCGGCACCTTCCTCGGGGTGCACGAGGGCCCGCAGCGCATCAGCAAGGTGGGCAACACCGTCGCGCTCGAACCCGGCATGGTGATCTCGAACGAGCCCGGTTACTACAAGACCGGCGAATACGGCATCCGCATCGAGAACCTGGTCGCCGTGCGCGAAGCCGAGAAGCCCGCGGGCGCCGAGAAGCCGCTGCTCGAATTTGAAACGCTCACCCTCGCGCCCATCGACCTCAAGATGGTCGACGCCTCGATCCTGGACGCCGCCGAGAAGGCCTGGCTCAACGCCTATCACGCGCAGGTGCGAGCAACGCTGTCACCGCTCCTGGATGAGAAGACGAAGCTGTGGCTGAACGCCGCGACGGCGGCAATCTAGGCGCGGCGGCCATCCCTCGTCCTTCCCGTCTGTCGACGGGCTCCTTCCTTCTCCCGCAAGCGGGAGAAGGAGCGTTGGCGCGGCTTAATCTTCACCCTCTCCCTCCGGGAGAGGGCAGGGGTGAGGGGCAGCGAGGTTTGAAGATGAAATTGTTCACGTAGCCCGGCTTGCGCACCTTCTGCCGGTGATCCTTGTCGGCATCGAAGGCCGACAGCGGCAGCAGTTTCCCGCCCCGCACGAAGAAGCCCGCCATATCGAATTGCTCCATGAAGGCGTGCGACGCCTCGATGGGCTCGCCGGTATGGCCTTCTTCCATTTCCACCTGGATCACGGGGCGCTCGCGGCGGATCAGCTCGACCGCGCCCTTGAAGACCGTCTTTTCAAATCCTTCGACATCGACCTTCAGGAATCCAACGTTCGTGAAGTTGAAGGAATCGAGGGTGCGGGTGGGGACCGAAACGGTCCCATGGTTGCGGCCCTTCATCAACGGATTGAGCGACGCCCCGACGTTCGAGAACACGCTCCCGTAAATCGGCACGATCAACTCGGCCACGTCGTTGTCGCGGTCCGACAGCGCGCAGCTATAGGCGGTCGCGTTCTTCGGCAGGGTGCGCGTCAGCAGGCGGTGCATCTTCGGGTTCGGCTCGAAGGCATGTACATGGCTCGCGAGGCGGCTGAGGTAATGCGTGTAAACGCCCTTGTTGGCGCCCACATCGATGGCCATGCGGCCCGCCGGTACAATGTCCGGCAGGATGCGGATCTCCGGTTCGCCCTTGCGCCAATGTTTGCGGAGCAGCCGCCACAGGTACAGGCGCGCCGGGATCAGGTCGTATTTGAACCGCTCTTCCCATGTGAAGCGCGGTGTCCACGGAATGGAGTCCATGGATGTCCCCACAGCTCGAATTCTCCTTGCGCCGGCGAGTATAGAACGCCGTCCTCGAAGTGTCACAATCGGTGCGGGGGTATAGGGTAAGGGGTGGCAATTGCAAGGGCGCAGCCGTATCCCTATCTGGGGTGCATCTGAAAACCCCTCACATGAACGCCGTTCTGGGCGTTCCGGAGACGAACATGAAGAAGATCCTTGGTGTCCATAGCGCCCCGCCCGGCCACTGGGTCGGCGACGGTTTTCCCGTGCGCTCGCTGTTTTCCTACAACGGCCCCCATGACCGGCACCTCACGCCGTTCCTGCTCCTGGACTATGCCGGCCCGGCGGAGTTCGAACCGGCCATGCGCCGGCGCGGTGTGGGCGAGCATCCGCACCGGGGCTTCGAGACGGTCACAATCGTCTATCAGGGCGGTGTCGCGCACCGGGACTCCACCGGCGCCGGAGGCCTCATCGGTCCCGGCGACGTGCAGTGGATGACGGCCGCCTCCGGCATCCTCCATGAGGAGTTTCATTCCGACGATTTCACCATGAACGGCGGCACCCTCGAAATGGTGCAGCTTTGGGTGAATTTGCCGGCCAAAGCCAAGATGGGCGCGCCCGGCTATCAGACGCTGCTCGACAAGGACATCCCGCGCGTCGATCTCGCGAACGGGGCGGGGTCCTTGCGCGTGATCGCCGGCGACTACCAGGGTAACAAGGGTCCTGCCCGGACGACGACACCCATGAACGTGTGGGACATTCGTCTGACGCAAGGTCACGCCACGACCTTCCCCGTGCGGGACGGCGATACTCTGGCGCTCGTGGTCCTGAAGGGCGAGGTCGTCGTGAACGGCGAGACAAAAGCCGGCGCCGCGCAGTTCGTGCTGCTCGACCGCGCCGGAGCCGACGTCGCCGTCGAAGCCAAGACGGACGCGACCGTGCTGCTCTTGTCGGGTGAACCGATCGACGAGCCTGTGTTCGGTTACGGCCCCTTCGTCATGAACAACCGCGATGAGATCGTGAAGGCCATCGAGGACTTCAACAGCGGCAAGTTCGGCCAAATGGCGAGTTAGAGGCATGTTCGACGCCTTCGCGACCGCCGAGCGGGTGACGGCCGGGATCGACCTCGGCGGCAAAATCGCTGTCGTCACCGGCGTCACCGCCGGCATCGGGCGCGAGACCATGCGCGTGCTTGCCTTAAGGGGCGCGCGCGTGCTCGCGGTTGGGCGGACACGCGAGAAGGCGGCCGCCGCAATTGCCGGCCTATCCGGCGTCCGCAAGGATCTCCTCCAGCCCTTCGGCTGCAATCAGGAGAAGCTTGCGGACGTCGCCGCGTTCACCGATGAAATCAAGGCGCTCGGTGTGCCGCTCGACATCCTGGTCGCCAACGCCGGCGTTGTCGGCAAATGGCGCCGCGAGACCATCGGCGGCATCGAAAAAACCTTCCTGGTGAACCACCTCGCCACGTTCGTCCTCGTGAATCGCCTCGCGCCACTCGTCACCCCCGGCGGCCGCATCGTGATTGTCAGTTCCAACGCCCACAAGCGCGCCCCCAAGACGGGCATCGAATTCGACAATCTCTCGGCCGAACGCGGCTACTTCTTCATGAAGCAGTACGGCCAGACCAAGCTCGCCAACCATCTCTTCACGCGCAGCCTCGCGCGCCGCCTTGCGCCCACCGGCACGACGGTGAATTCGCTCCACCCGGGCCGGGTCTACACCAACATCTTCCACAATCTTCCGCTGCCGCTGCGCATGCTTGTGCACACCATCGCCAAGCGGCAGATGAAGGACATCCCCACCGGCGCGTCGACCATGTGTTATCTCGCCGCGAATCCGGACGTGAACGGCGTCACCGGAAAATACTTCGCCGACAACAGGGAGTCCGTCACCGGCCCGCATATGACCGACGACGCCATGGCCGAACGGCTTTGGACGGTCTCGGAAGAGCTGACGAAGGGTTACCTCTGAATATTCCTCCCCCCTGAAAGGGGAGGGGGCGTTCTCACCCGATCAGCGCGAGGTACTCGTCTTCGGTCAGAACTTTGACGCCCAGCGCCTCGGCGTCCTTGAGTTTCGAGCCGGCGCCGGGACCGGCCACGACGTAATCGGTCTTCTTGGAGACCGAGCCCGCCACTTTGGCGCCCAGCGCCAGCGCGCCCGCCTTGGCTTCGTTGCGGCCCATCTTTTCGAGGGTTCCGGTGAACACCACCGTCTTGCCCGCGATCGGTGAGTTCGATGTGTCGGGGCGTACGAAATCCTCGGCGGTCACACCCGCCTTGCGCAAGGCCGCGAGCACATCGCGGTTGTGCTTCTCGGCGAAAAAGCCGATCAGGTCGGTTGCGACCGAGGGTCCGACCTGCTCGATGCCCGTGAGTTCGCGGAACGCGTCCGAGTCTTCATCCTTCGCCGCGGTCATCGCCTGTTCCCAGGCGTCCAGCGATCCGTAGTGATGGGCGAGAAGCCGCGCGGTGGCCTGGCCGACTTGCGGGATGCCGAGGCCGAAAATGAAGCGTTCGAGGGAGACCGAGCGGCGCCGTTCGATGGCCGCCAGCAGATTATCGATGGATTTGTCGCCCCAGCCTTCGCGCCCCGCGATCTTGTCCCGCGTCAGCTTGAAGAGGTCCGCGGGGCTCTTGATGATGCCGTCGGCGAAGAACGCTTCGATGCTCTTCTCGCCCAAGCCCTCGATATCGAAGGCTTCACGCGACACGAAATGACGCAAGCGCTCCACGGCTTGCGCCGGGCAGACCAGGCCGCCGGTGCAGCGCGTGACGGCCGCGTCTTCCTCGCGCACGGCGAGGCTGCCGCACACCGGGCACTTGCGCGGGAAGGCGAAGGCCTTGCTGGTTTTGGGGCGCTTGTCGAATTTGACTTCGACCACCTGGGGAATGACGTCGCCGGCGCGCTGGATGATCACGGTGTCGCCCACGCGGATGTCCTTGCGGGCGATTTCGTCTTCGTTGTGCAGCGTTGCGCGCGATACCATCACGCCGCCGACGTTGACGGGCGTCAGCTGCGCGACCGGCGTCAGCGCGCCGGTGCGGCCCACCTGGATCTCGATAGTCTCAAGCCGGGTCTCGGCCCGCTCGGCGGAGAACTTATGCGCGATGGCCCAGCGCGGCGCGCGGCTCACGAAGCCGAGACGTTTCTGCCAATCGAGGCGGTTCACCTTATAGACGATCCCGTCGATATCGTAGGCCAGTCCGGCGCGGTCGCTGCCGAGCTTTTGGTATTCTTCCAGCATGCCCGCGACGGACTCGCGCACGACGGCGCGCGGGTTCACCGGAAAGCCCCACGCCTTCAGGCGTTGCACGAACTCCCATTGGGTCGTCCATGTGAGCGCGCCTTCGACCGCGCCCCAGGCATAGGTAAAAGCCTTCAAGGGGCGCTGCGCCGTGATCTTGGAATCGAGCTGGCGCAGGGACCCCGCGGCGGCATTGCGCGGATTGGCGAAGATCTTTCCGCCGGCGACGGCCTGGCGCTCGTTCATGGCCTGGAAGTCGGACTTGGTCATATAGACCTCGCCGCGGATCTCGATCGCCTTGGGCACGTCACCCATGATGAGATCCGGGATTTCCTTGATGGTCTTGATGTTCGCGGTGATGTCTTCGCCGACGGCGCCGTCGCCGCGCGTGGCGGCCGTCACCAGGCGGCCATGCTCGTAACGCGCCGAGAACGACAGGCCGTCGATCTTCGGCTCGACCAGCATCTCGACCTTCTCGTCCTCGCCAAGATCGAGAAAACGGCGGATGCGCTCGACGAAGTCGGTGACATCCTCGTCGGCGAAGGCGTTGCCGAGCGACAGCATCGGCACTGCATGGTTGACCTTCTTGAAGCCGCCGCCCGCCGCCGCGCCCACGCGCTTGCTGGGGCTGTCGGCCCGCACCAGGTCCGGAAACCGCTTCTCGATCGCGTCGTTGCGCTGACGCAGCGCATCGTAGTCCGCATCCGACACGGCCGGGGCGTCCTGCGTGTAATAGGCGACGTCATGCGCGGCGATGACTTTCGCCAGGGATTGCAGTTCGGATTTCGCCTGTTTTTCCGTGAGGTCCGCGACCGCGATATCGCGTGTCGTAAGAGCCGGAGGCGTCACGACAGCGGCCCGCTCATCAGACTTTCCGCGGCCGCCCGCGCTTCATCGGTGACCTTCTCGCCGGCCAGCATGCGCGCGATCTCTTCGCGCCGGGCGGCGCTGTCCAGCTGTTCGACCTTGGTGGTGGTCTGGCCGGCCTTGCTGACCTTCGATACACGCCAGTGATTGTCGCCGCGCGCCGCCACTTGCGGGGCATGGGTGACGACCATCACCTGCGCGCTCTTGGCCAGGCGGGCGAGGCGTTCCCCCACCGCGTTGGCCGTCGCGCCGCTGATGCCGGCATCCACTTCGTCGAAAATCAAGACGGCGCGGTCTTGCGATCCGGCCAGCACGACTTTCAGCGCCAGCATGAAACGCGCGAGTTCGCCGCCCGAAGCGATCTTGTCCAGGGGGCCCGGCGGCAGGCCGGGGTTGGTGGCCACTTCGAACGCCACGCGGTCGACGCCCGAGGCATTCCACGCGGTTTCAGGTTTCGCCGCGACCACGGTCAGGAACGCCGCTTTGTCGAGTTTCAGCGGCGCGAGTTCCTTGGCGACGAGTTTGACGAGCGCCTTCGCCGCGGTCTTGCGCGCCTCGCTCAAGGCTTTGGCGGCCTGTTCATAACCAAGCCGCGCCGCCTTTTCGGCCGCGGCCAGTTTCTTGACGTGATCGGCGCCGTTGTCGATGGCGGCCAGGCGCGCCTTCAGGCGTTCCAGAAGGCCTGCGAGGTCATCCACGGGCGTGTTGTGTTTGCGGGCGGCGGCTTTCAGGGCGAACAGCCGCTCCTCGGCTTTCTCCAGCGCATGCGGATCGCTCTCCAGGCTGTCGAAAGCCGCGTGCAGTTCATGCACAGCTTCGCCCACCTCGATGGCGGCGCGCTCCAGCGCTTGCAGCGCGCGATCCAGGCGGCCGCCGGATTGCGGGGCCGCCTTGGCGATCTTGTTCACCGCCGTGCGCAGCGCGGCTTCAACGTCGTTGCCTTCGGTGACGGCGGCCTTCGCCTCCACCAGCGCCTTCATGATCTGTTCGCCGTGGCGCAGCGCCGTGCGCGCATCGGCCAATTTGGCGTCCTCGCCCGCCTTGGGCGCCAGGGTGTCGAGCTCCGAGACGTGATGGCGCAGGAGGTCTTCTTCGGCCAGCGCCGAGGCCAGCGTGTCCTGGGCCGTTTTCAGCGCGTCATGCGCGGCGCGCCAGGCCTGCCATGCCTTGGCGCAGGCCTCATTGGCGGCGGCGCCGCCTTTGGTCGATCTGCGATAGGCGTCCAGGGCGTCGATATGCGTGCTGGGATCGAGCAGGCCGTGTGTTTCAAACTGCCCATGCACCTCGACCAGAAGATCGCCCAAAGACCGCAGAAGGCCGATGCTGACGGGCTGGTCGTTGACGAAGCCGCGGCTGCGTCCATCCGCGCCGACCACGCGGCGCAGCACCAGCTCGTCGTCCAGCGCGATGTCCTGATCCGCGAGCACGGCGCGGGCGGGATGTTTCGTGGGCAGGGCAAAGGACGCCGAGACGCTCAGCTTGTCCGAGCCGGGGCGGATCAGCGCGCCGTCGGCACGCCCGCCGAGCGCGAGATTGAGAGAGTCGAGAACGATGGATTGACCCGCGCCGGTCTCGCCGGTCAGCACGCACAGACCGGGTGCGAAGTCGATATCGAGCTTATCGACAATCACCACGTCGCGGATGGACAGATGCGTCAGCATTCCACCCCGTGCCCCCGCCAATGAGCCGCCTTATTGCTGCGCCGGCGGCGGTGCGGGCTGATCGCGTACGATCACGGTCGCGTTGCCGCCCATGAGCGCGTAGGCGTCGCGGTACCACTGATCCTGCGGGAAGTTGTAGCCGAGCACGGCGGCGCTCTTCTGCGCTTCTTCCTTGAGGCCGAGCGCGGTGAAGGATTCCGTCAGGCGGTACAGCGCTTCCGGCACATGCGAGGTGGTGCTGTAGGTGTCCACCACGTTCTTGAAGCGGTTGATGGCCGCCAGGTAGTGGCGATTGTTCTCGTAGAACCGGCCGATCATCATTTCTTTACCCGCCAAGTGATCGCGCGTGAGGTCCAGTTTCAGGCGGGCGTCGCGGCCGTACGGCGTCGCCGGGAAGCGGGTGACCACGTCCTGCAGCGCGTCGAGGGCCTTCACGGTGTATTCCTGATCGCGGCGCACGTCGGCGATCTGTTCGTAGAAGTTCAGCGACTTCAGGTAATAGGCGTACGCGATGTCGCGGTTGCCCGGGTGCACCTGGATGAAGCGGTCGAGGCGCGTGACGGACTCGTCGTACTTGCCGTCATGGTAGTAGCTGTAGGCCGACATCAGCTTGGCCTTCGTCGCCCACACCGAGTACGGATGCTGACGCTCGACTTCGTCGAAGAACAGCGCGGCCTGCTCGTAGCGGCCGTTCTCGAGGTGCACCACAGCCTGGCTGTAGATCTCGTAGACCGACTGCTCACGGTACGCGAGTTCCTTGTCGCCGCAGGCGGACAGGAGGACACCGACCAGCATCAGGGCGGCCGCAGCAATAACGCGCTGTAACTTCAGCATAGACCTCTAGAGCTCCACGCAAGGGAGAGGGCGGTCCAAAAGGGCCGCGAATTGGGCCGCAGTATAAGCAGAGGGCCGCGACGTGTCACGCCGCGGCCCGTGTTTTAATTGCTAACCGACGACGGCCGAGCGGCGTTCCGGGGCCGCCGCGCGCGCGGCAATTCCGGCCTTATTCAGCCAGGAGGCGGTATCGGACGCCGGGCGGTGCCACATCTCCACCATCTCCCAGCACGTCGGATCGGCGTAAACCTGATGCATCAGGCGCGCCGTATCGGCATGGCTGGAGCAACGGCCGATGAAGTGGCCGATGATGGGGAAGCCGGTCAGGTAAAGATCGCCGACGGCGTCGAGCGCCTTGTGGCGGACGAATTCGTCGTCGTGACGCAGCCCGTCTTCGTTCAGGATGCGGTTGCCGTCCACGACAATGGCGTTGGACAGGCTGCCGCCGCGCGCCAGGCCCGCTTCACGCAGGGCCGTCACGTCGGACAGAAGGCCGAAGGTGCGCGCGCGGCTCAGTTCTTCCTTGAAGGTGTCCGTGCCGACCACGAAAGAGCAGCTCTGGCGGCCGATGGCCGGCGCGCGGAAGTCGATGTGGAAATCGACACGCAGGCCGTCGTGCCAGGGGCCAAGGGCGACCATCTTGTCGCCGTTGACGTAGGAATGTTGCTTCAGGATGCGAAGGGCGCGGCGGCGTACGTCCTGTTCGACGATTCCGGCGCATTCCATGAGGAAAATGAAGGGCGCGGCGCTGCCGTCCATGGCGGGCACTTCGGGCCCGTTCAGTTCCACGACGACGTTGTCGACCTCGAGGCCGTACAAGGCCGACATAAGGTGTTCGACGGTCGCGACGCTGATGCCGTTTTCGTCCGCGAGCACGGTGCACATGCGGCTGTCGACCACTTGCGCCCAGCTCGCCTTGATCGTGGCGCCGCCGCCGACCAGGTCGACACGGCGGAAAACGATGCCGGTATTCGGCGGAGCGGGGTGCAGCTTCATGGCGACGCGCACACCCGTGTGCAGACCGATGCCGGTGCAGCCGATGGAGGTTTTGAGGGTCTTCTGAAAGACCGGTTTGGGATCGTCGTAGGACGTAGATGTCGTCAAGGGGACGCCGACGGCGTCCGAGGGACTCGAGTCAAAGGTCATACATCACCGATTGTTCTTAAGCGTCGCCACAAGCACATCTCCACCCGTGGCCAGCGCCATGGTTCGGTAGCAAACCCCCGAGACCTCACCTACAACCGATATTTCAGCGGTTTGTTCCGGTTTTACAAGCAAAAAAATGATGAAAAGACAACATTTTGGCCGGAATTTTTCGCCCGGACCGCCTTTCCATATTGCTTTGCACACGCAACCACAACCACTGCCTGCGGCGCAGGCGCGGTGAAACCGGCTGATTCTGCTCGCAAAGGGGGAGCGGCGCCTACTTATGTATAAAGTTGGGTTTCCGCTTTTCCGCGAAGGCGGTCATGCCCTCTTTGCGGTCCGCCACGCCGAAGGTCGAATGGAACAGGCGGCGCTCGAACCGGACCCCCTCGGCCAAGGTCACCTCGAACGAGCGGTTGACGGCTTCCTTGGCCATCAGGATGGCCGGCAGCGACAGGCTGGCAATTTTTTCAGCCGCCTTCATGGTTTCTTCCATCAAGCTGGCGAGCGGCACGACCCGGGCGACGAGGCCGGCGCGTTCGGCTTCCTGGGCGTCCATATTGCGGGCGGTCAAAATCATATCCATGGCCTTGGACTTGCCGACGGCGCGGGTCAGGCGCTGGCTGCCGCCGATCCCCGGAATAGTGCCGAGATTGACTTCCGGCTGGCCGACTTTCGCGTTATCCGCCGCGATGATGAAATCGCACTGCATGGCCAGCTCACAGCCGCCGCCCAGCGCATAGCCGGCCACCGCCGCGATGATCGGCTTGCGGCAGGTCGAGGCCCGTTCCCACAGGCCCGACATGTAATCGGTGGTGTAGGTGTCCGGGAAATCGCGCGCCGCCATTTCCTTGATGTCGGCGCCGGCGGCGAAGGCCTTCTCGCTGCCCGTCAGCACCATGCACAGCACGTTGCGGTCGGCCTCGAAGCCGTCGATGGCGGCGGCGAGTTCGCGCATCAGCTCGGAGTTAAGGGCGTTCAGTGCCTTGGGGCGGTTCAGGGTGATCAGCCCAACCCCGCCGCGCGTTTCGACCAGGATGTTTTCGTAAGCCATGCGTGCCCTCCTGAAAATTTTATTCCTCCCCTTGCAGGGGAGGGAGAAAAACAAGGTCGCACATCATTAACACCAGAAGCCCCGCATCGCAAGCTGCGGGCCCGCTACAAAGCCGATCGAACGCTTGTTCGATCGGATTTGTTTATTTCTTTTGAATCAGGGCGTGATCGGACGCAAAACCGGTTTCCACTTTTGCTGATCACGCCCCGGCAGATGGTAGGCTTTATATATAAGTCTTAGTTCGCCTGGCGGCGCAGGAAGGCGGGGATCTCCAGCTCATCCTCGTCGTGAGACGAAACCGGACGGTCCATCGGGCCGACCGAGATGTTGAGGCCGGCCGGCGCCTTGGCTTGCGGCTCCGGAGCCTTTGTTTCCTCGACCTTCGGACGCGCGGTCAGGCTGCGGTAGCGGCCGAACAGGCTGACACGGCCTTCCGCCGGTTTCGCGGCGGCGGGCGCCGGGGCCGGAGCGGCTTCCACCGGCGCGGGGGCCGGCGCGGCCGCCGTGACCATCTCGGCGCGGTCGCTGTCCATGCGGAACTCCATGCGCGGTTCCACGGCCGCTTTCGGAATAAAGACATCGCGCGGGGCGATGTTCATCCGGGGGGCGGCGGCGGCCGGCGCGCGGGCGACGGCTTCGGCAACGGCCGCGGCTTGCGCCGCGATCGGGGCCGGAGCAACCGGCGCGGCCATCACCGGCTCGGGCATCACTTCCGGGGCCGGAGCGGCGGCCTGGAGTTCAGCCCGCACGGCGGCGGCCATTTCCATCAGGGCCTGTTCTTCAGCCTGCAAGTCGACGGCGCCGGTGGCCGGAGCCAAGGTCGGACCGCCGAAGCCGGCGACGGACGTCTGCACCGGCGCCAGCGAAGCGGCGAGAGTCGGTGCGGGAGCCGGAGCGGCAGGAGCCGGAGCAGCGGCAACCGGGGCCGGAGCAACCGGAGCGGCCGGAGCAACCGGAGCCCGCATCGCCGGGGCCGGAGCGGCCGCCGGAGCCGCGGAGGTGCGGATCTCGGGCATGCG
>JADZAK010000195.1 GCA_020852595.1 Rhodospirillaceae bacterium | reverse complement strand
CTGGGAACAGGTCGTTGTTTCCCTACAAACCGTCCTCATAAAGCACCTGCCGCCCTTCGTGGTGGGTGGAAAAACCGCCTTGGAGCTTCAAGGCTTCGCCCACTACCTCTCTCACGAGTTCAAGGAAGTTCATCTGTACGGCCCGCAGCCGCCGCCGAAGTGGCTCCATCTGCTGCCGCTGTCCACGAAGTTTGTCGTTCACAAGAACAACGTGCTTTTTAAGAACGAACCAAACACGCGCGGCCTCAGCCATGTGCGCTGGAACATAAGGACGGGCCAAGCCGGCCCCGCAGACCCGATACATGGAGAGTCAGGGCTACCCGGCCCAATGGACTGGTTCATGACCGTCTCGACACCGGAGCGGGCGTATCTCGAACTTCTGGATGAATTGCCGCGACGGGAGACCTTCCATCAGGCCGATGTGTTGATGGAGGGTATGGCGCGCCTGAGCCCGCGGCGTCTCCAAGCCCTCTTGGAAGATTGCCGCAGCGTCAAAGTGAAGCGCCTCTTCTTCTTCTTCGCCGACCGTCACCAGCATCCTTGGCGAAAACATTTGAAGAAGGACAACATAGACTTTGGCCAAGGCAAACGCATGTTGGTCAAAGGCGGAGTCTTGGACAAAACCTACGAGATAACCGTACCGGAAGAACTGCATGGCCCTCGCCGACAACTATAGACGCCAAGTCGCCTTGCTGGTCAGCGTGATCCCGCTGGTGGCGGAGGAAGAATGCTTTGCGCTGAAAGGCGGAACGGCCATCAACCTCTTTGTCCGTGACATGCCGCGCTTGTCAGTCGATATCGACCTGACTTATCTGCCCGTCGCTCCGCGTGAAGACTCCCTCAGCGTCATAGATGCCGCATTCAAACGGATAGCGAAGAGAATCCGGGCGTCGATCGCCGGGACAAAGGTAACGGAAAGCGCCTTCGAGGGCCGTGTCGTAAAATTATTCGTACAGGAAAGAGACGGCACCCAAATTAAAATCGAAGTCACCCCTGTTCTGCGTGGTTGTGTCTTCAAGCCAGAGGTCAGAACGCTTGCGCCTCGGGCGGAAGAGGCCTTCGGATTTGCGGAGATTCAGGTCGTTTCCTTCGCTGACCTTTATGCCGGCAAACTTGTCGCCGCGCTTGATCGTCAGCATCCACGGGATCTGTTCGATGTCCGCGCCTTATTGGCGAATGAGGGAATAGACGCCGCCTTGCGACAGGCGTTTATCGTCTACCTTCTCAGTCATGACAGCACGATGGCGGAGGTGCTGGCGCCCAAAAAGCGCGACCTCAAAGAGAAGTATGAGCGTGAATTTGACGGCATGGTCGAAGCGCCGGTATCGCTCGATGAACTAATCACCACGCGCGAGGAGACGATCAAGAACATCGTCGGCAAAATGCCCGATGAGCACCGGCAGCTACTACTATCATTCAAGCGCGGCGAGACGAATTGGAAACTATTAGGTCTCGAAGGCATAGCGGAATTGCCGGCTGTGAAGTGGAAAGCACTTAACCTCGACAAGCTGCCGGCAGGCAAACGAGGGGCGCTTGTCGCTGGCCTCGAAAAAGTCCTGTTATAAATATGCAAATGGCGCGGGCGCGCAGGAATAAAATTTATGCCCGATGAAAATGGTGCAGCCGAGAAGTTCATATGCCAAGCCGTCACACGCGATAGGGTATCGGATTGGGTACGAAAACCGGCTCAGAGCCAAGTGGCCGACAGGTCATGAGGAAAAGGAGCCGAGGGAAGGACACCCTCGATCTCGCCCGTGCGATGATCTCGGTCTTGGAAAAATAAAGCGCCAGATGGCCTGTAAGCCGGGTTCTGTCCTCGGCCACGCCCCGTGAGGGGCGCCGCCGAGTGACGGCCATTCCTCTGGGATGCGCATCGCTGCGCACCTCACGCGACCGACCCGGACGACGATGCGGAAACGCATCTTCCAGCAGAGCGAACTCCCTGGACGGCCGTCCCTATTTGGTCTTGCTCAAGGTGGGGTTTGCCCTGCCGCCGACGTTACCGCCCGCGCGGTGCGCTCTTACCGCACCTTTTCACCCTTACCAGGCCACCTTTGCAGGTGGGCTTGGCGGTTTGTTTTCTGTGGCACTTTCCCTGGGGTCGCCCCCGCCGGGCGTTACCCGGCACCTTGCTTCCGTGGAGCCCGGACTTTCCTCCCCTAAAAGGGGCGGCCGCCCGGCCATCTGGCGCGGGGCCAAAATGGTCCTTACAGCGCCTCGGGTCAAGGCGCGGGGTGTCAGGCCGTGGGCCGGCGCAGCGCGTAAACCACGGCAACGGCCGCAATGCGCGCGCTCGTCAGCGTGTCGAGGCGCCCGTCGATCTGGCCGGGGAGATAGCGGCGCTGGAACGCCTTGATGACGTCGGTCGCCGCGCAGTCCGTATTCAAGATGTCGCGGCCTTCTTCCGGCGTCGTCGGGACCGCGTAGCCGATCTCCGAGAGGCGCCGCAATGCGCCCGTCAGATCCGCATGACCGGCGAGCGGCGGCGCGTCCTCGGGCCAAAGGCCAAATCCATTTTCTGCGAGATCGCGCCAGGGAAACAGTTCGCCCGGGTCCACCTTCCGGCTGGGCGCGATGTCGCTGTGGCCGAGCAGCGCCTCCGGCAAAAGACGGTGACGCGCGAAGATGCCGCCAAGAAGGTCCGTGAGGGCCGCGATCTGGGGCGCGGGGAAAGCGCGATAACCCCAATCGTGCCCCGGATTGCAAAGTTCGATGCCGACCGACGTACTATTGATGTCGCGCACGCCGCGCCAATAGGACACGCCCGCGTGCCAGGCGCGATGCTCCTCCGGAACGAGGCGAAAGACCGCGCCCTCCTGGTCGATAAGATAGTGCGCGCTGACTTGCGCGGCCGGATCGCACAAACGGTCCAACGCTTCGTCGCGCGATTTCATGCCGGTGTAGTGAACCACGGCATGACGCACGTCCGCCGCGCGGGCGTTGAAGTTGGGCGAGGGGCGTTCGATGAAATTCATGCGCGCGCAGTCTCGCACATTGGGCGGCGGCCGAGCTAGGCGTGACCGCAAACCTCATGGCGCACGCGCGGCCCGATATAGCGGCGCAGCTTGTCGATGGCTTTCGCCTCGATCTGGCGGACGCGTTCGGCCGTCAGGCCGTAGGCGCTTGCGATGCCGGCGAGGGTCGTCGGCTCGTCCGAGAGATAGCGCCGCTTGACGATATCCTTCTCGCGGCGGTCGAGGCGCTCCAGGGCGTCATTGAGGATTTCGACATGCCGGTTCTGCTCGTCTTCGCCGGCCAGCAGTTCCTCGGCGTCCATCGAGGTGTCCGCGATCACGTCGCCGAAGGTCAGGCCTTCGCTGCCGGGCACCGGCTGATGCAGTGAAACGTCGATGGCGGTCATGCGCTGATCCATCGCGACGAGATCCTCGCGGCTGACCTGAAAGTGCCTGGCCAGCTTTTCGATATTCCTGTCGTCGAGATAACGGTCGCCGTCGGCCTGAAGAGTCTGCTTCGCGCGCCGCAAATTGAAGAACAGGCGTTTCTTGGCCGCGCCGTTGCCGACCTTGATCAAGGACCAGGTCTGCAGCACGTAGTCCAGCATCGCCGCCTTGATCCACCAGCGGGCGTAGGTCGAGAAGCGGAACCCCTTTTCCGGATCGAAGCGCGCGGCCGACTGCAAAAGGCCGAGGTTGCCCTCGCCGATCAGATCGGCCGGCGGGACGCCGTAACCGGCGTATTTTTGTGCGATCTTGGGCACCAGCCGCAGGTGACTGCCGATCAGGGCGTCGTAGGCGTCACGGTCGCCGTCGCCATACCAGCCGCGGATCAGGCGTCGTTCTTCCCGCTCGCCGAGGACGGGGAATTCGCGGATCCGCGTGAGGTAAGCGCTGTGTTCCCCGCGCGAAATCCCGCGAAGGAGGGGCGCACTGTGCGACGCAATAGGAGGCGCAACGTGATTCATATCTCCACAACGCGCCCGGCATGGGATCGACCCCGAATTATCATATTAAAAAACCAGAGTATTTAGGGTATTTTTGTGTCACGCGCGCGTTCTTGAACGGACGTCGGCAACGTCCACGCGCATTCGCCAGATCCTTGGGGGTTCAATGACGACCTATGCCGCTCCGCTGCGCGACATGCGCTTTGTGCTTCACGAGGTTCTGGGCGCCGCCGACACGCTGACGGCGCTGCCGGGGTTCGGCGAGGCCTCCGCCGACTTGATGGACGCGGTGCTCGATGAGTGCGCCAAACTTTGCGAGGACGTGCTCTTTCCCATCAACCGTGTCGGGGATGAAGTCGGCTGCACGTTCAAGGACGGCGTCGTCACGACCCCGCCGGGTTTCAAGGAAGCCTACAAACAATATGCCGACGGCGGCTGGTGCGGCCTGACCGCCAGCCCCGCGTACGGTGGGCAGGGTTTGCCCGAGACCTTGGATTATCTCGTCGGCGAGATGGTCGGCTCGGCGAACATGTCGATTGGCCTCTACCCGGGCCTGACGCAGGGCACCATCCTCGCGCTCGCCGCGCTGGGAACGCCGGAGCAGAAGAAAGTCTATCTGCCGAAGCTCGTCGGCGGCACATGGCAGGGCACCATGTGCCTGACCGAAGCCCACGCCGGTTCCGATCTCGGGCTTCTGCGGACGAAGGCCGTTCCGAACGGTGACGGCAGCTACAGCATCACCGGCACCAAGATCTTCATTTCCGCAGGCGAGCACGACATGGCCGAGAATCATGTGCATCTCGTGCTGGCGCGTTTGCCGGACGCGCCCGAAGGCAGCCGCGGCATCTCGATGTTTGTCGTGCCCAAGTTCCTGCCGAAGGAGGACGGTTCGCCGGGCGCGCGCAACACCGCCGCCGCCGGGTCGATCGAACACAAGATGGGCCTCAAGGCCTCGGTCACCTG
>JADZAK010000194.1 GCA_020852595.1 Rhodospirillaceae bacterium | reverse complement strand
GCGCCGGGCGACGTTGAAGGCGACGCCTGGGGCGAGTTCAATGGCCGCAAGAACGGTTTCAAGGCTTTCTGGCTGCGTGACGACTTCGACCGGAACGGTGAGTAGGATGAAGAGCCCCTCGATGAAAAACATTTTGCGGGCGGCTGCCGCCGTTGCGGCGCTCGGCGCCGGCGCGGCCGCCGCGGCTGAAGAGCCGGCCGGCGTGACGAACCGCACGATCGGTTATGTGCTGACCGACTATGACTTCGCGACCTACCAGACACCCGATGGAAAAGCGGAATGTCCGGACGGCTACAACGACGGCCCGCGCGAGCGCTTCGAGCGGTTTTTCCCCAAAGACGGCGCCAAAGGCCCGCTGATGGGGGCGCAGATCGCGCGCGAAAGCGCGATCTGGGGGCCGACCATGGAAGACGAACCCATCGCCTTCAAATATGCGCAAGGCAAAGTGGCCATCGGCCTCGATCTCGACGGCAAGGCCGGACCGAATGACTTCGTGAGCCCCGACGGCGAGAAGGGGATCGACAACCAGCTGTATCGCGCGCTGGGATGCGTGGTGAACCGCCGTGCGCCGGGCGGCTCGCTCACGGTGTTCGTCACGACCTTCATGCAGCGCTACAACTACAACCGCGTCCTCCTGGAGATCACCGACGTCGACAGCCTGGTGAACGACGACGACGTCACGCTCACCACCTACCGCGGCCTCGATGGCTTGATGATCGACGCCGCCGGCCAGTTCCTGCCGGGCGGCTCCAACCGCGCCGACCACAAGTGGGGCAAGAAGTTCATTGCGTCCGTCAAAGGCCGCATCAAGGACGGCGTGCTGACGACCGATCCGATCCCGAACTGGTACATGCCGGCGAAGTACACCTTCCAGGACGTCACCACCCGCTGGTTCCGCGACGCGCGCTTTCGCTTGAACCTGACGCCGGACCGCGCGTCGGGCCTGCTCGCGGGCTACACCGATGTTGAAAATTGGTATCGCCAGATCATCCGTTCGCTGTCGACGCATCACCTCAGCTATGGCGAAGAATACGCGCCGCCGCTTTACCGCGCGCTCAACAGGTTGGCCGACGCCTATCCCGACGAGACCGGACGCAACACCGCGATCTCGTCCGCCCTCGAGATGAACTTCGTGCGTGTCTATGTGACTCACCCCGAGCGGCCGGTGGCGTCGAATGACGCCGTTTCACCCGCCGATGGGGCGCGCCAGGCGGAACGTTGATCATGAGTGACATCTCCAGCATCAAAACGGCAATGCAGACGCTGGAGACGGGCCTTCGCGACACGGCGCGCCAGGAGGCGTATTTCGACGCGCTGAAACGCGCCGCCGACGAGCGCAATGCCGCGGTCGACAAGCTGGAGGAGAAGCTTGCGGTGTCTTCGGCGGTCGCGGCGGCGGCTTCGGGAACGCCGGAAGAAGCCAAAGCGATGGCCTCGAAGATCCGGGCCAAGGCCATGCGGGCGGCGGTGGACGGCGCCGATGCCGGCGCCCTTGAATCCATGGTTCGCGACATGGAACGGCTCGCGAAACTCGCGGAAGAAAACCGCGCGCGTGAAAAGAACGGCGGCAAGGACGTGAGCGCGGCGGCGATTCCGGTCCTCGCGGCCATCGCGAAGTCCTGATCGCGACTTTACTGTCGCCGTCTAGGACGCCTTCGCCGCCGTGCGCGCGCCGGCGAGTTCCAGGATCTTCGTTTCCAGCTGATTCCACTCGACCGGCTTCGCCACCACCGCATCCGCGCCCGCTTCGACGAAGGTCTTCACATGAGCGGGAACGACGTCGGCCGTGAGCGCGATGAGCGGCGTGCGCCGGCCGGCCCCCGCCGTCTCCGCGTTATGGATCGCGCGCATGACGTCGCGCCCGTTCATCACGGGCATGTGCATATCCACGATGATGCAGTCGTACTCGTTGGCGGCCGCCGCGGCGACGGCCGCGGCTCCGTCTTCGACCAGGGTGACTTCGAATCCCCGCCGCATGAGCATGATATCGGCGAGGGTGCGCATGTTCTGGTCGTCGTCGGCGACCAAAAGGCGCACCGGCGTTTTGCCGGCGCGGGGCGCCGGCGGCGCCGTGCGCTCGAGCGCGCGGCCGATCGGCACCGGCGGCGCGAGCGCGCGTTGAACCGGAATTGTGAATGTGAAGGCCGATCCGCAGCCGGGCTGCGAGTTCACCTTCAGTTCACCGTCCATCGCCGTGACCAGATGACGGCAGATCGAAAGGCCGAGGCCGGTGCCGCTATGGTTCCGCGAGGTGGACATATCGGCTTGGATGAACGGCTCGAAAATCCGTTCCAGGTGCTCCGGCGAGACGCCCACGCCCGTGTCGATCACGGAATAGGTCAGGTCGAAGCCCACATCGTCGCGCAGGTTCTGCTTGGCGCGCACGACCACGGTGCCGCCCCTCGGCGTGAACTTGATCGCGTTGTCGATCAGGTTGGTGAGGACCTGGCCGATGCGCAGTGAGTCGCCGACGACATGATCGGTGATCGGATGCAGGTGTTCGATGCGCAGGGCGATGCCTTTTTGCGCCGCCCGGTTCTCGAAGACGGCGTAGACGTTTTGCAGCGTTTCCGAAACCCGGAACGGCGCCTTTTCGATCGGGACGACGCCGGTTTCGAACTTGGCCAGATCGAGCACGTCGTTGAGCACGGCCAGCAGGTTGCGGGCGGACAGGGTCAGGTTTGCGATCAAATTCTGCTGTTGATCGGAGAGGGGGGTGGTTTTCAGGACATCGGCCATGCCGAGGATGCCGGTCATGGGCGTGCGGAGTTCATGGCTCATGTTGGCCAGGAATTCCGAGCGCACCTTTGCGGCCTCGTCGGCGCGCTTGCGCTCGGTCTCCAACGAGCGCATCACGCCCCAAAGGCCGATGAGGGGAGCGATGCTGGCCGCAAGGAAGCCCACCGAAAAGGCGGTCCAGCTGAGCGCCGTCATATCGTAGCTGGTGGGGTTGAGCGGAAGAGGAAGGAGATCGAGGCGATAGCCGACGTAGAGCAGGCCCATGGAGGCCAGACAGAGCGCGACGACACCCAAGGCGACGCGCCGCTCGAAGAAGCAGCCGGCGACGACGATGGCGGAGATGTAGTACATCATCACACCGTTGCCGCGGCCATAGGCGAGGATGCCCGATGTCGCGACGATGTAGGGAACGGCCGTCACGACGCCGGCGCGCAACGTAAGGCTCAGTCTCTCGCGAAAGGCGGTGGTGACCAGCAGGAGAAGGAGAAGCGCGACGTGCAGGCCCATGACGGGACGCCAGCCTTGCTCGACGCCGCGGAGCAGGCTGAAGCCGACGGCGGGGACCGCCAGCAGCGTGAGCGCCGCAAGAATGGCGTTGCACGCATCCGAGCGGATGTCGCGTAAGGTCTTGGCGGCACTTCCCAAGGAACGGTCCTTCTGTAACGCCGAAACGTCTGCACAATTTATAAGTGCATAAATGCCGTCGCAAATCAATTTGAAGTGTCGGTTTTAGTTCCGGCGGACAATCCAGTATGCCGCGAACACTTCTCTTTCTGTTCATGGCGGCTCATGGGCAGTTCATGGCAGTTCGTGGGCGGCCGCGTTACGGCCCTGATAAACCCGGCTATGTAATACCCGCCGCCATCCTCAAAACGAGCAAATTTTCCTAAATTATGTCTGAGAAATAAAATTTTCTCCTGCGGACTGCATCTTCGCCGCCGCGCGGCGGGAGGAGGGGTTGCTCTCGCCCGCCGATAGAGAAGAAAAGACCCCGCTACTTATCCACAACACTCAAAAAGGGTCTACCCATGTCGGCGTATCGTTTTGCACAAGTCTCGGCCTCTCGCTTGCGGCGGAACTCGTGCATGTGCACGGCCAGCGCGCTCGCGCTGATGATCGCGCTGCCGGCTTTCGCGCAGGACGCGGCGCCGACCCAGGTGGCCCAGGCTTCAGGCCAGGTGGCCCAGGCCGCCGGCGTTGAGGAAGAGATCGTTGTGACCGGCTCGCGCATCGTCCGTAACGGTTACGAAGCGCCGACGCCCGTCTCGGTGCTTGGCGCCGAAGACCTCAATGCCCAGGCCGCGCTCAACATCGCCGACGCCGTGAACAACCTTCCCTCGTTCGCCGGCAGCTCGACGCCGCACGCCGGTAACTCGGGTACCGGCAACGGTGTCGTCGGCACGAACCTTCTGAACCTGCGCGGCATGGCCGCCAACCGCACGCTCGTCCTCCTGGACGGCCAACGTCTGGTCGGCGCGTCGGCCAACGGCGCGCCGGAAGGCGGCGCGGTTGACGCCAACGTCATCCCGAACATGCTCGTTGAACGCGTCGACGTCGTCACGGGCGGCGCCTCGGCCGCTTATGGTTCCGACGCGCTCTCGGGCGTCGTCAACTTCGTGCTCGACCGCGACTTCACCGGCGTCAAGGCGACCGTCGACGGCGGCATCTCGAACTATGGCGATATGCCTAATTACTCCGGCTCGCTGGCGTACGGCACGCCGTTCGCGGGCGGCCGCGGCCACATCTTGCTGGCGGCCGAACATTCCTGGAGCCAGGGCCAGCGCGGCTTCTTCCGTCCGTGGACGGACGACAATTTCCAGCTCATGCAGAACCCGGCCTGGAACGCGACCACCAATCCGTCGGTGCCGCAGTACATCACGGCCAATAACGTCGGCCTCGCGCTTGCCGCCCCGGGCGGCATCGTCACCGCCGGTCCGCTCAAGGGCCTGACTTTCGATCCGCTCGGCAATCCGTACCAGCGCAACTACGGCAGCGGCGTCGCCGGCAACTTCTTCATCGGCGGCGATTGGGCTGAATCGCGCACCGACCGTTATAGCGACCTGTCCGCGAAGCTCTCGCGTCAGACCGTTTTCTGGCGCACGTCCTATGATCTGTCGGACAACATCACCGTTTACGGCCAGTTCCACTGGGCCCATTCGCACGCGTTCTCGCACAACTCCTATGCGTTCAAGTTCGCGAGCGAAACGATCCGCCGCGACAACGCGTATCTGCCGACCGAAGTCGGCGCCCGCATGGACGCGCTCGGCCTCACGACTCTCACCATGGGCCGCAACAACTTCGATATCCCCATCGCGTCGCCGAGCAACGACCGCATCTTCCGCCGCTTCCTCGGCGGTATCGAAGGCAACTTCGATGCGATCGGCGCGAACTGGAAGTGGGACGCCTATTATCAGCGCAGCACGAGCCACAACTCGATCCGCGTGCTCGACAACACGGTGAACACCTACTATCTGCGCGCGATCGATTCTATCCGCGTCAACGGGGTCCCGGTCTGCCGCGTCAACGCCGATGCCGTCGCGACCAACGACGATCCGAGCTGCGTGCCGTTCAACTATTTCGGCCAGGGCCGCAACAGCGAAGCGGCGCTGCAGTATGTCGTCGAAAACGGTTACGGCCTCACGCGCCTGACGCAGGACGTGGCGGCCGCGAGCGTAAGCGGCGAGCCGTTCTCCACATGGGCCGGTCCGGTCTCGGTGGCGGCGGGCATCGAACACCGTTCGGAATCGCTGCGCGCCATCGCCAGCGACCTCGACCAGACCAGCCAGTTCTATTCGGGCAACTACAAGAACTCCAACGGTGCGAACAAGGTCACCGAAGGTTTCGTTGAAACCGTCGTTCCGCTGGCGAAGGACGAAGCTTTCGCCCGCTCGCTCGACCTCAACGCCGCCGTGCGCGCCACCGACTACTCGAACTCGGGTTACGTGACGACCTGGAAGGTCGGCGGCACCTGGTCGCCGATCGACGACATCCGCTTCCGTGCGACGCAGTCGCGCGACATCCGTGCGCCGAACATGGGCGACCTGTTCCTCGGCGGCCGCTCGAACACCGGCACGCAGATCGACCGCTTCACCAACACGACGCCGGTCATTCTGTCGGTCACCAGCGGCAATCCGAACCTGGTCCCGGAAAAGGCCGATACAACGGGCGTCGGCGCGGTGCTTTCGCCGGGCTTCCTCCCGGGCTTCAATACCTCGGTCGACTTCTACCGGATCAAGATCAAGGGCGCGATCGCGACCTTGAACGCCCAGCAGATCATCGACCAGTGCTTTGAAGGCGTGACGCAGCTCTGCCCGCTGCTCGTCCGTGACGGCGCCGGCGTGCTGACCCGTGTGAACATCCAGCCGGCGAACGTGCTGTCGCAATCCACCCGCGGCCTCGACATCGAAGCCAGCTACAACTTCCCGCTGTCGTCCATCGTCGACAGCTGGGACGGCGAGCTGTCCTTGCGCGCCCTCGGCAGCCGCGTGTTCTCGATCAAGACGATCAACAACGCGTCCAACCCGAAGGAACTGGAAGGCGCGGGCGTGAACGCGGCCAGCCTCGTCAGCTTCCCGCTGTCGGCGCCGAAGTTCACCTACCGTACGTCGGCGACCTACGCGCTCGATCCGCTGAGCGTCACGCTGTCGTTCTACGGCCTCAGCTCGGGCGTCTACGCCAGCAACGCGGTGCAGTGCGCCACGGGCTGCCCGGTGTCCTCGACGGCGGCTCCGACGATCAACAACAACCACATCCCGGCCGTCCACGCGTTCGATCTGTCGCTGAACTACAAGATCATCGACAACGGCGCGCAGGAAGCCGAGACGTTCTTCGTGGTGAACAACCTGACCAACGCGCCCCCGCCGGGCGTCGCGGGCAACCTGTCGAGCGGCGTGTATCAGAAGGGCGACGGCGCCTTCTATCAGGACTACCGCATCGGCCGGACGTTCCGCGCGGGCGTTCGCTTCAAGATGTAATGAGAGGCGCGGGAGGCTGGAAAATCCGGCCTCCCGTATCTCTTGAGGACCCCGGGGGCGCCGGGTAAGATTCGTTCGCGGGGAGTGTTCCCCCCCGGGCGAGGACCTCAGCCGCGACCGCGCTTCAAGATGACGCCGGAATTGCGCTAAGCTTGTCAGCCGATCACGAGAGGGTAGCGGAACATGCGGCGGCTGAAGATTTCGGAATTGCCTCAAAGACAGGCCGGCACGCTTGGCCGTCCCCAGCGCCTTGCCGACGAAGTTTACGATGCGATCCTTGGACAGTTGATGTCCTTGAAGATCCCTCCGGGCGGGCCAATCAATATCGACGATCTTGCGCGTGAATTTGGCGTCTCACAGACACCGATCCGCGAAGCGCTCGGTCACCTGGAGGCCTACGGCCTCGTCACTAAAATTCAATTCATCGGCTACACCGCCGCGCCGCAACTCGGCAAGCGGCAGTTCGACGAGCTGTGCGAGTTGCGTCTGCGCCTCGAGCCTTATCTCGCCGGCAAGGCCGCCGAGATCATCGACGACCAGGGCGTGGCTTCGCTCGAGAACTATGCCGGTGCGATGCTCAGCCCGAAGTTCGACGACGGCGGCGCGAGCTATGGTCAATTCGTCCGCCAGGACGCCGCGCTTCACGACCGGATCGCGGCGGCGGCCGGAAACAGCTTGATGCGTGAAACGCTCGCGAAGCTTCATATCCATCTGCATCTGTTCCGCCTGCCGCATCATCCCAAGGTGACGGCGGAAGCCCTCGACGAGCACAACGAGATCATCCGCAGCCTGGCCGCCCGCGACCGCAAGGCGGCCGAAGACGCCATGCGCCGCCATATCGAACAGGTCTGGGAGCGTTTCGGCTCCCTGTTCGATCAGGATTAACCTCGCCAAACGGTGATTCCGGGCCTGTTCGCGGGCTTGGACTTTTCCCCGGCGCTCCGCTATTCAGCGGGGACCTCTTTTTCATTTCAGGATGCCGCCCATGCCGACGTTGGCCGAGAGAAAGGCAAAGCTTTTCGGAAACCATGTGCTGCTCGTCACGCCGCTCAACCCGAAGGGCGGCATCGATGTCGAGTCCACCAAAAGCCTCGTGGACTATGTCATCGCCAAGGGCGTGCACGGCATCCTCGCGCTGGGCAGCACCGGTGAAGTGTTCTGCCTTCCGGACGACGAGCGCAAGCAATTCGCCGAGGTCGTGCTCAAGCACACCAATGGCCGCGTGCCGGTCGGCATCGGCGTCATCGATTCCGCCAGCGACACCAGCGTCGCGATGGCCAGGCACGCCGCGGCCAACGGCGCGGATTATATTTTCACCACGGCGCCCTATTACCATCCGCACGGCGCGGAAGGCATTTTCCGGCACGTCCAGGAGATCGGCAAAGCCAGCGAATTGCCGCTGATGGTGTACGACGGCGGCGCCGGCATCGAACTTTCGCTGCCGCTTTTGAAGCGCATGGCGGAAAACATCCCGACGTTGCATTGCTCGAAACTGTTCCTGCCGTATCCGGGCAAGATCGCGCTCTACGCCGCCGCCACCGACGGCAAGCTGCAGGCGTGGGCCGGCCACGACCAGATGAACTATCTGATGCTGCTGTACGGCGCGAAGGGCATGACGTCCGCCGCAAGCTGTATCCTGCCGCGCGAGCAAAGCGATATGTTCGAATTCATTCAGGCCGGACAGACCGAGAAGGCGCGCAAGATTTTCCACGACTTCGTCGGTCCCTTGAATTCGATCGCCTTCGCCAATGTCCTCCAGTATCCGCAATGCTATAAACGCGCCCTCAAGTGGATGGGCGTGATCGAGCACGATACCTGCAAGCCGGTGATGGAACCCATCGACGATATCCGCACGTCAGAACTGCGCGGCGTCATGGAGCGGATCGGTAAAATCTAGGGCCGCCGCCGGCGGTCATCGGGTTGGGGAGGACACGATGAAGCTTTTGCGCCACGGACCGTTGAATCGGGAAAAGCCGGGCCTGCTTGATGCCGGCGGAACGATTCGTGATCTGAGTAAGGTCATCGCAGACATCACGCCCGACACCCTCGGCGCCGCGAAGCTGAAGGAACTGGCCGCGCTTGACGCGTCGTCGCTTCCGGCGGTGGCGCCCGGCACGCGTCTCGGCGTGCCGATCGACGGCATCCGCAAGTTCATCGCGATCGGTCTCAATTACGCCGACCACGCGGCGGAATCCAATCTTCCCATTCCCGCCGAACCGGTGGTCTTCACCAAGGCCATCAGCTGCCTTTCGGGGCCCAATGACGACGTGATGCTGCCGCCGGACGCCAAGAAGGGCGACTGGGAAGTCGAACTCGGCATCGTGATCGGCAAGACGGCGCGCCATGTCTCGGAACGCGACGCGCTCGATTATGTTGCCGGCTACGCGCTGGTGAACGACGTCAGCGAGCGTGAATGGCAGATGGAACGCGGCATGACCTGGGACAAGGGGAAGGGGTTCGATACCTTCGGCCCCGTCGGCCCCTGGTTCGTGACGGCGGACGAAGTGGGCGATCCGCAGACGCTCGACCTGTGGCTCGATCTGAACGGTCGGCGCATGCAGACCGGCAATACGCGCACGATGATCTTCAACGTCGCGCAGATCGTGAGTTACGTCAGCAAGGTGTGCACCTTGTGGCCGGGCGATCTCATCACCACGGGAACCCCGCCGGGCGTCGGCATGGGCAAGAAGCCGCAAGTCTTCTTGAAACCCGGCGACGTCATGCGCCTCGGCATCAGCAAGCTGGGCGAGCAGACGCAGCGCGTGGTGGCATTCAAGTAAAGGGTGGGACGCGGGATGGCCGAGAAGAAGAAGCTTCGCAGTCAGGAGTGGTTCGGCTCGAAGGGGATGCACGGCGTCATCCACCGCGCGTGGCTCAAGAACCAAGGTTATCCGCATGACCTGTTTGACGGCCGCCCCGTCATCGGCATTTGCAATACCTGGTCGGAAACCACGCCTTGCAACGGACACTTCCGCGAGATCGCCGAATGGGTCAAACGCGGTGTCTGGGAAGCCGGCGGTTTTCCTTTGGAATTCCCGGTCATGTCGCTGGGCGAGACCATGCTGCGCCCGACGGCGATGCTGTTCCGCAACCTCGCGAGCATGGACGTTGAGGAGTCCATTCGCGGGAACCCGCTGGACGGCGTTGTCCTGCTCATGGGCTGCGACAAGACCACGCCGTCGCTGCTGATGGGCGCCGCGTCGGTCGATCTGCCGACCATTGGCCTTTCCGGCGGCCCGATGCTGAAGGGCTACTACAAGAACCAGCCGCTCGGGTCCGGGACAAGTGTATGGCAGATGTCCGAGGACGTGCGCGCCGGAAAGATGTCGGACGAAGAGTTCCTGGCGGCGGAAAGCGGCATGAGCCGCTCGAAAGGTCACTGCATGACCATGGGCACGGCTTCGACGATGGCGTCCATGGTCGAAGCGCTCGGCATGGGGTTGCCGGGCAACGCCGCTATTCCGGCCGTGGACTCGCGCCGCTACACCCAGGCGCAGCTCACGGGCCGCCGCATCGTTCAGATGGTGCACGACGATTTGCGCATGTCGCAAATCCTGACGCGCAAGGCGTTCGAGAACGCGGTGCGCACCAATGCCGCCATCGGCGGATCGACCAACGCGGTGGTCCACCTGCTGGCGCTGGCCGCGCGCATCGGCGTCGAGTTCAACTTGAAGGACTGGGACGATCTCGGCTCGCACGTTTCGTGCCTTGTGAACTTGCAGCCGTCGGGCAAGCACCTGATGGAAGACTTCTATTACGCGGGCGGACTACCTGTCGTGCTGAAGGAACTCGCGGCCAAGAAGCTGCTGCACGAAGACGCGCTGACCGTGAACGGAAAGACGATCGGCGAGAACGTCAAGAACGCCGAATGTTGGAACCGCGAGGTGATCCATACCTATGACCGGCCTTTTAAACCCGAAGCGGGGATCGCGGTGCTCAAGGGCAATCTCGCGCCGAACGGCGCGGTGATCAAACCGTCGGCCGGCACGCCGAGCCTGTTCAAACATCGCGGACGCGCGGTGGTGTTCGAGAACATCGAGGACTTCAACGCCCGCATCGGCGATGAGAGCCTGGACGTCGATGAAACATGCGTGCTGGTTCTGAAGAACTGCGGCCCGAAGGGTTATCCGGGCATGCCCGAAGTCGGCAACATGGCGTTGCCGCCGAAAGTCCTGCGCAAAGGCATCACGGACATGGTGCGCATCTCGGACGCGCGCATGAGCGGCACGGCGTACGGCACCGTTGTTTTGCACGCCTCGCCGGAATCCGCCGCCGGCGGTCCGCTGGCGCTGGTCGAGAACGGCGACATGATCGAGCTGGACGTCGCGGCGCGTAAACTCCACCTGGAGGTCGATGACGCGATATTGGCGGAGCGCCGCAAGGCTTGGACGCCGCCGCCGGGCCCGGCGCGCGGCTACGTCAAACTCTACGTCGACCATGTCATGGGGGCGGAGAAGGGGGCCGATCTCGACTTTCTCGTGGGGAAGAGCGGGTCCAAGGTCGCCCGCGACTCACATTAGGAATCAGAGCTTTAGAGGCGCGTGGGGCAGGGCGTCCCGTCCTTCGCTCGCGCGCTCTTGCCTGGGCGCATTTCCTTGAAGTGTGATAGAATTTCTAAAGTAGATCATACGGCGTCTGCATTGAGGCGGCCTGCCGGCCGCGTTCTTCTTTCAAGCTGAAGGGGTCTTCGCCGCCGTATGACCCGATCGCTTTTAAATCAGGGTCTTATGAAGCCGGTTTTTCGCTCAGCGCAGCTCTTCCGTACAGCCGCAAGCGCGGCATGTCTTTTGCTCGGCGCGGTTCTGGCAAGCTGTAGCGGCGCTGAACCGGTTGCCGAACCCAAAGGCGCCGAACTCGCCGCCGTGCCCGCCGGGATCGAAGCGAGTTCGCCGGCCCAGCGCCGCCTGATCACCGAACAGCAGTATCTCAATACCGTCGCGAACATTTTCGGAAAGGACATCGAGGTCATTGCCCAGTTCGCGCCGATGCAGCGCACGGACGGGCTGCTGGCGCTCGGCGCTTCCAAAGCCGGCGTGCCGTCGGGCGAGCTCCAGAAATTCCAGCGTGCGGCGCGCCAGGTCGCAGCCCAGGTTGTCGATAACGGCAATCTCGAACTGCGTCTTGCATCCCACCGTGACGCCTTGATGCCGTGCAAACCCGCCGCCGCCGACAAGGCCGACGCGGCCTGCGCCGCGATGTTCCTGCGTTCGACCGGGCGCCTGCTTTACCGGCGTCCCTTAAGTGACGCGCGGCTGGCGCAAATGGTGGACCAGGCGGGCAAGTCGGCCGTGCAGCTCGGCGACTTCTATGCCGGTATCGCGACGGTCATCGAAGGCATGCTGATCAGCCCGGAAGTGCTGTTCATCGAGGACCGGACCGAGCCGGATCCCGAGCATCCGGGCCGCCGGCGACTTGACGCCTATTCTTATGCCTCGAGGCTCAGCTTCTTCCTGTGGAACGCCGCGCCCGACGACAGGGTGCTGAAGGCGGCGGAAAGCGGCGAGCTCGATACCGCCAAGGGCCGCGCGCGGGTTGTCGATATGATGATCGCGAGCCCGCGCCTGGAAGGCGGCGTGCGCGGTTTCTTCGACGATATGCTGGGCTTTGATTCCTTCGCCAACCTCGCGAAGGACCCCAGCGCCTACCCCTCTGAAACCGGCGCCACTCTGGCGGATGCGCGCGAGCAGACGCTGCGCACCATTTACGACCACCTCGTCACCAAGAAGCTCGACTACCGCGACTTATTCACGACCCGCACGACCTTCATGTCGCCGACCCTGGGCACGATCTACCGCGTGCCGGCGAAGCCGGGCTGGACGGAATACCAATTCCCGGAAGGCAGCCCGCGCGTTGGGCTTCTGACGCAAGTCAGCTTCCTGGCGCAGCATGCCCATCCGGCGCGCAGCTCGCCGACGCGCCGCGGCAAGGCGCTGCGTGAACTGCTGCTGTGCCAGCCGGTTCCGTTGCCGCCGCCGAACGTCGATTTCTCGGCGCTCGAAAACCCCAAGGCTGAACACCGCACGCAGCGCGACCGCGTCAATTTCCACCTGCAGAACCCGGTGTGCGCCGGCTGTCACAAGATCACCGACCCGATCGGCCTCGCGCTCGAGAACTTCGACGGCGCGGGCATCTATCGGCGCTCGGAGCGCGGCGTCGACATCGATGCCAGCGGCGCGCTCGACGGCAAGGGTTTCACGGACATCGCGGGCCTGAGCCTGGCGGTTCGCAATCATCCGTCGCTGCCGGGGTGCCTTGTGCGCCGCGTCTACAGCTACGGCACCGGCGCCGCGGTCGATGCGCGCGACAAGCCGCTGGTCGATTTCCTGACCGCCGAATTCGGCCGCCATGGATACCGGTTCCCGGACCTGATGCGCGCGATCGTGCTCAGCCCGGTTTTTTATGATGTGACTCCACCCGCGCCGGCCGAACAAAAGTCGGCCGCGGCGTCGAACTAGAGCGAGGAGAAGCCAATGAACACTTTCAATCGGCGCCGTGTCCTGAAGGGCATGCTGGGCGGAAGCGCGGTCGGCGTGGGCCTGCCGCTTCTGAATCTTTTCCTGAACGGCAACGGCAATGCGCTTGCCGACGGCTCGCCCATGCCGGTGCGCTTCGGCACCTGGGTCTGGGGCCTCGGCATGAACGACGCGATCTTCACGCCCAAGAAGGTCGGCGCGAACTTCGATCTGCCGGAGGAAATCCAGTCCCTCGCGCCGGTGCAGAAGCACATCAATCTGTTCACGCGCTTCAATACCTTCAAGGACGCCGCGCCGCTGATGTGTCACCACACCGGCTGGGTGATCTTGCGCACCGGCATGGCGCCGACGGTGACGCAGGTGCGTCCCGGCGAAACCATCGACGTCACGATCGCAAAGAAGATCGGCAATGCCACGCGGTTCCAGACGCTGAGCGCCACTTCCACCGGCGATGTGCGCGATTCCTACAGCTATGAAAGCGCGAACTCGGTGAACGCGCCGGAATTCTCGCCGATCCGCTTCTATCAGAACATGTTCGGCGCCGATTATCAGGACCCGAACGCGGCCGAGTTCAAACCCAATCCGCGCGCCATGGTGCGCAAGAGCGTGCTGTCCGGCGTGGTGGATGAAACCAATGCGCTGATGAAGCGCGCGGGCTCCGAGGACAAAGAGCGCCTCGACCAGTATTTCACGAGCCTGCGCGACCTCGAGAAGCAGTTCGATCTGCAGCTCACCAGGCCGGCGCCGCTGGAAGCTTGCGTGCGTGTCGGTGAGGTAAGGGGCGAGCCGAGCGCGGGCCTCGACACGGTGAAGGTCGGCGAGCGTCACAAGGTCATGACCAAGCTCATGGCCATGGCGGTGGCCTGCGATCAGACGCGCGTCTTCAATATGGCCTACGCGGGCGAGACCGCGGCGACCACGAAGGCGGGCTACGAGAAGCCGCACCACACCGCGACCCACGAAGAGCCGACCGACCCGAAACTTGGCTACCAGATCGAAGTGTCGTGGTTCACCCGCCGCGCCATGGAGAACTGGGCGGAGTTTGTCGCGACCTTCGCGGGCGTCAAGGAAGGCGACGGTACATTGCTCGACAACTGCCTCATCTACGCGATGTCGGACATCTCCTACGCCAAGATCCATTCGCTCGATAACATCCCGATGTTCACCGCCGGCCGCGCGGGCGGCAAGATCAAGACGGGTCTGCATATCCAGGGCAACGGCGAGGCGGGCACGCGTCTCGGCTACACGATGATGAAGGTGCTGGGCCTCGACATCCCGTCGTGGGGCACGCTCAGCAACACGACGTCGAAAGAAGTCGGCGAAATTCTGGTTTAGGAAGCAGGCGATGCGTTTCGCAATCATCTTCGCGGCCGCCGCGATGCTCGCGGCGCCCCTGGCGCAGGCCGCCGAGAAGCAGGCCAAGGAAGACTACGTGCGCGTGCCGATGCCGCCGGGTTTCCAGGTGATGAACACGGAGCTCGAGGGCAACGTGTTCGCCGATGCCAAGGGCCGCACGCTCTATAAGTGGATCTACAAGCCGGCGCGTGTCGGCGCGTCGGGCGATCCGCGCGGCAAGTCGACCTGCACGAGCGAGGTTTTCAAGACCGAGGGCGGGCACATGAGCCCGTATCCGCCCGATCTGCGCCTGCCGGATGCCGACACGCGCCAAAGCTGCGTCGAGATGTGGCCGCCCGTTCTCGCCGATCAGAACGCAAAGCCCGTGGGCGCGTGGACGGTCATCACCCGCGAGGACGGCAACAAGCAGTGGGCCTATGACGAGCAGCCGCTGTATACCGCCGCGCTCGACCGCATGCCGGGCGATACGGTCGGCGGCACCAATCGCGATATGTCGGAAGGCGTGAGCGCGCGCCCCGCCGTGCGCCATCCGGTCGGCCCGCCGCCGGCGGTGCCGCCGGGCTTCGACGTGATCTCGACCGTGAACGGACGTCTTCTGGTCACGGCGACGGTGAACGCCTCGGTTTACACGTTCGCGAAGGACACGGCGTCCAAATCGACCTGCGTCGCCGAATGTTTGCGGGAATGGTCGCCGATGTTGGCGCCGGAGTTCGCCAAGACGTTCGGCGAATGGAGCCTGGTCGAACGTTCTCCCGGTGTGCGCCAGTGGGCCTTCCGCGGCAAGCCGCTCTATACCCACGTCGCCGACATGCCGTTCCGCAGCTATCGCGGACGCAGCGTCGACGGCAGCGATGTGCCGGGCTGGAGCCTCGTTTATGCGCAGCTCGCGCCGGAGATCCCCGGCGATCTGAAGCGTCAAGTGACGCCGGGCGGGGAAGTGCTCGCCGACCGCCGGGGCCACACGATCTATGTTTACTTCTGCCATGACGACGCCGACGATCAGCTGATCTGCGATCATCCCGATACGCCGCAGGATTACCGGATCGCGGTGTGCGGCGGCGGCAATCAGGAACGCTGCGCGATCCGTTTCCCGATGGTGCAAGCCTCCGCCGGCGCCAAGAGCAATAGCCGCGCCTACAGCATCATGGAAATCAACCGCCTGACGGGCAAACGCGCACAGGCCGGCGAGAAGGATGCGTTGCGCGTATGGGCTTACCGCGACCGTCCGCTCTATGTGTTTGACGGCGAACCGGCCCCGGCCGTCGGCGATCGTGTGCCGGGCGACATCGAGGCTGACGGGCTTGGCGAACATCGCGCGCAGCGTCACGGCTTTACCGCGTTCTGGCTGCGCGACGACTTCTACGGCCGCGCCAACTAAGCGTTCATGGAGACGAGCATGACTCACAAACTCTCACGCACCCTGCGCGCGGTCCTTTTGGCCGGCGCGGCCGCTTTTATTTCGGCCGCCGCCATGGCCGCCGAGGACTACGTTCCCGAGAACGGCACCATCGGCTACATCGTCACGGACTTCGAGTGGCAGGTGTATCTGACCGCCGACAACAAGGAAGAGTGCGCCGCGGGCCTCAATCCCTGGGGGCCGCGTGAGCAGTTCAAGGCGCTGTATCCAAACGGCGGCAGCGTGAAAGACACCCACATGGCGTTCGAGATCGCCGGCTGGTTCCCGAATGCCGAAACGCCGGATAAATTTCCGTTTTACGAAGTGACGGGCAAGAAGTCCTACGGCCTCAATCTCGACGGCAAGGTCGACGCCGACGATTTCGTTTCGCCCGACGGCAAGACGGCGGGCATCGACAATGAGCTGTACCGTGTCATCGGCTGCATCGTGAACCTGCGCCCGCCCGAAGGGGCGACGGCTTTCTACGCCAACAAGGCGGTGATGGAAGAGCGCTGGAACCGCGTTCTGCTCGAACTCACCAACGTCGACAGCATGACCGACGACGACAGCGTCGATGTGACCATGTACCGCGGCCTCGACAACCTGCTGACCGACGCGACGGGCAGCAAGTATCTGCCGGGCGGCTCCATGCGCATCGATACGAAGTGGGGCAACAAGTACGTGCAGCACTTCAAGGGCAAGATCGTCGACGGCACGCTGATCACCGAACCGGTGCCTTACACCGTCGTGCCGTGGTCGTCGTTCCAATTGCCGACGGAGCAGAAGTTCCACGACATGCGCATGCAAATCAAACTGCAGCCGGACAGCGCGCTCGGCATCATGGCGGGTTATGTGGACGTGGAGAACTGGTACTGGCAGACGGTGAAGTCGGAATCGACGCATCACCAGAGTTACGGCCAGTCGACGCCGTCTTCGATCTACAAGGTCCTGCGCAAGCGCGCGGACGCCTATCCCGATCCGAAGACCGGCCGGAACACCGCGATCTCGGCCTCGCTGCAGGCGAAGATGGTGCAGACCTTCATCATCCATGCGCCGGGCGGACCGGTCGCGATGGCGCCGGCGTCTTCGCCTAAGCCGGCAACCGCGAGCCAGCAGCGCTAAAGCGGAATCACGTCGAAGGCGAAGGAGATGCGCGGCTTGTTTGTGCGCAAGGGGAGCGTGCTGTGCCAGAAGTACGACGGGAACGTCAGCAGCACGCCCGCTTCCGGCCGCAGCTGACGCGTCGGCATCGGCGTTGTCGGCTTATTCCAGCGTTCATCCCCGCGCCCGAATTCGATCCAGCCGGTGCGCTCGGGATCGTTTTCGGTGATGTCGTCCGGAACTTCGACGTAATAGACGCCCGAAAGCCAGCCGTGCGGATGGAAATGCGGCGCCTGATGGCCTTTTTCGCGGATGATCACGCCCCAGGAATAGAGGCGGAAGTCTTTGGGCACCGCTTTGTCGAAGTCGTGCGACGGTGAACGGCGCGCGCGGTCCGCGCGGCGCTGGACGGCCGCCGTCAGCATGGCGTTCAGCGTCCGGATCGCCGGCGATGTGCTGAAACCGATGTCGTCGGTTTGGTAGCCGAAGCGCGTGGTATTGCGTTCATAGGCCAGCGTCGGCTCGGCGCCGATTTCGCGCGCGAGCGCGGCATGGAAATCCGCTTGATCCCTGTATCCCGCGGGGGGCGAAAGCCGCTCGCGGGTGACGAGCGCATCGTAGTCGGTGAACGGACTCAATTCATCATGCCGGCCGAGTTCGGCAAGCGCGATGTATTTATAGGCGAGGGACGTCGTATGCCCCGGTTTTGTCGCCAGAAGAGTGTCGGCGTGCGCGACCGCGCCGGCATAGTCCCGTGCTTCCATCAGCGCGGACATGAGGTTGTTGGCCGGCCCAAAGTCTTCGCGGTCGAAAGCGTAGGCCTTGCGGTAGGCGGCCACTGATTCGCGCGCATTTTGCAGGCGCTGATAGACCAACCCGAGCAAAAACCACGCGCCGCCGCGCCCGGCGTTCGCCGCCTTGGTCAAGGGCGCGATGGCGTCCTGCGGGCGTCCCGATGCCAGCAGGGCGGTGCCTTGGATGATCGCGGCGTAGGACGAATCCGGTGTCAGCGCGCGGGCTTGATTCGCAAGCGCAAGCGCGTCCGACGCGGCGCCGCGGCCCATGGCGAGCCGCGCGTGGCCGAGCATCACTTGAGACCGGACGGACGGCGTGGAGATGCTTTTCAGAATTTCGGCCGCGCGTGCGTCTTGCAGATAGTTGATGTGCAGATCCGCGCGCTTGAGATCGGCGCTCGCCCACTCCTCGCCGGCGGCGCCGGGGCTCGTCAGGGCGAGGGGCCAATAGGCGCGCAACTGCCGGTGCGGACGCAGGAGAGCGGCGCGATCGTAAAGGACGTCCGCGTCCCCGGTCCGGCCCGCCTTGAGGGCTTGCCACGCCGTATCGAGGAGGTCTTCCGCCGGTTCGCCGAGGGCGTGAGTCATTTCATGATCCGAGTCGAAGCTGCCGGGCTGCTGTAGGGCATGGCTTTCCCGCCTGCAATGACCGGATCGCGTCGACGTGACAAAGAGCGGCGATGGGTTATATAAGTTACAATTATTCTAAATTGAGCGAAAATCGTGCGGAATGCGGCCAAAAGAGAGATGCCAATCGGGGTTTTGGGAGAAGGTTCGGCCCGTAAAGCTTTGGCGGACAATGCCCGTTTCCAAAAACGGCGTGATGGTCTGTCTCAGCTGGCGTATATTAGTGTGTGATGTTGCCAGGAGTGGGCTGCGCGGCGGGTTGCCGGGCAGCCGTTGTGCTGCTTCTTGCGGGCCCCGGGATGCCCGAACGCCGCGATCAACGGCGCGAACGGGAGGCGCACGAGTGAGCAAAGGGAGAGTTTCTTGAAGTCTGTTTCCGATCGTTCCGTCGCCAGAAGTGTCTTCAGCCGCGCGCTGACGGGCGGCATTGCATGTGTCCTGACCCTTGGTCTGATGAGCTGCTCCGAAGGCGCCTCCGAGCGCAAGGTTGCGAGCGCACCCGCCGTGACGCCGGCCGATTACCACGGCACTGTTGCGCACGTTCGGCGCATTACGCCCGAGCAGTATCAAAACACCGTTCACTATATTTTCGGGCGCGACCTCGAAGTCGGCAATCCGTTTGCGCCGCTGCGCCGGACCGATGGCCTGGTCGCCGCGGGCGCCGCCAGCGCCGGCGTGACGACGGGCGAACTGCAACAGTTGCAGCGCAGCGCATCGTCGATCGCCGCCCAGGTGGTCGACAAGGGCAACATCGAACAGAAGACGCCGTCGCGCCGCGATTTCCTCGTTCCCTGCAAGCCGGCCGATCCCGCCGTCGCCGATGACGCCTGCGCGGCCAAGTTCATCTCGCAGACCAGCCGTCTGCTGTATCGCCGTCCGCTGCCGGACGCGCGCGTAACGGAATTGGTCGCCACGGCTCATAAGGGGACGACCGACCTGAAAGATTTCTACGCCGGCCTCGGCACGGTGCTGGAAGGCATGCTGATCGATCCGAAGGTGCTGCTGATCGCCGACGTGGTTGAGCCCGATCCGGCGCACCCGGGCAAGCAGCGTCTGGACGCCTATTCGCTCGCTTCGCGCCTGTCGTTCTTCCTGTGGAACGCCGCGCCGGACGACGCGCTCCTGAAGGCCGCCGAGAAGGGCGACCTGTTCGACGCCAAGAAGCGCGCGAAGATCGTCGAGATGATGATTGCAAGCCCGCGTCTGGAGGACGGCGTGCGTGCGTTCTTCGACGATATGTTCGGCTTTGAAGACTTCGCCAACCTGGCGAAGGATCCGACCGCCTATCCGATGATGACCGGCGCGGTGATCAAGGATGCGCGCGAGCAGACCCTGCGCACCATCGTCGAGCATCTCCTTGTCGAGAAGAAGGACTATCGCGATCTCTACACGACGCGCTCGACCTTCATGTCGCCGGCGCTGGCGACGGTCTATCAAGTTCCCACCAAGCCCGGCTGGGTGCCGTACGAGTTCCCCAAGGACAGCCCGCGCGTGGGTCTTCTGACCCAGATCAGCTTCCTGGCCCTCGGCGCCCATCCCGCCCGCAGCTCGCCGACGTATCGCGGCAAGGCCCTGCGCGAAAAGATGCTGTGCCAGAAGGTGCCGGCGCCGCCGGCCAACGTGGATTTCTCGGCTCTCGAGAACCCCGCGGCCTCTCACCGCACGCAGCGCGACCGGGTGGACTTCCATCTGCAGAATCCGGTTTGCGCCGGCTGCCACAAGATCACCGACCCGATGGGTCTCGTGCTTGAGAACTTCGACGGCGCGGGCCGCTTCCGCACGACGGAAAAGGGCGCGGTCATCGACGTCACCGGCACGCTGGACGGCAAGAATGTCGACGGTCCGGCGCAGCTTGGGCAGGCCATGCACGATCACCCGGCGCTGACGTCGTGCCTGGTGCGGCGTCTGTACAGCTACGGGACGGGCGGCCCGCTGACCCGCGGCGACAATCCGGCGATCGAAGCGCTGAACAAGGCCTTCGGCGAGACGGGCTATCGGGTTCCCGATCTCTTGCGCATGATCGCCAATAGCGACGCGTTTTATGAAGTGATTGCAACACCTGTCGAGCAGAAGTCGGCGGACGCGGGCGCGGCCCAGTCCGCTGCTGCGCACTAAATTCAAGGGAGGATCAGATGATGGATCTCAATAGACGCCGCGTCCTGCGCGGAATGCTGGGCGGTTCGGCCGTTACCGTCGGCTTGCCGCTCCTGAACGTGTTCCTGAACGGCAACGGTACGGCGTTGGCCGACGGGGCGCCGCTCCCGGTGCGTTTCGGCACCTGGGCCTGGGGTCTCGGCATGGACGAGGCGATCTTCGTGCCGAAGACGCTCGGCAAGGATTACGATCTTCCGGAAGAAATCGCGTCCCTCAAGGACGTGAAACAGCACATCAACCTGTACACGCAGTTCAACGGTTTCCGCGACGCGGCGCCGAACCTCTGCCACAAGACGGGTTGGGTCATTGCCCGCGCGGGGATCGCGCCGATGAACCAGACCGACTACCCCGGCGAGACCATCGATATCTCGGTCGCGAAGAAGATCGGCACGAGCACGCGCTTCCAGCACCTGACCGCGACCGCCACGGGCAACGTGCGCGACAGCTTCAGTTATGAAAATGCGAACTCGCAGACGATCGCCGATTGGTCGCCGATCCAGTTCTACGCCAAGATCTTCGGCGAAGACTTCCAGGACCCCAACGCGGCGGTCTTCAAGCCGAACCCGCGCGCGATGGTGCGCAAGAGCGTGCTCACCGGCGTCATGGACAGCGCGAAGGACCTGCAGCAGATCGTGGGCGCCGACGACAAGGCGCGTCTCGACCAGTATTTCACCGGCCTGCGCGACCTCGAGCGTCAGTTCGACCAGCAGCTCACCAAGCCCGAGCCGCGCGCCGCGTGCGTCGCCGGCAAGGCGCCGAAGGACGAGCCCGCCGCCGGTCTCGACTACACGCTGGTCGGCAAGCGTCACCGCATGATGACCGACCTGCTGGTCATGGCGCTGGCTTGCGATCAGACCCGCGTGTTCAACATGGCCTACTCGCAGTCCGCCGCGGCCACCAGCAAGCAGGGCTACGACAAGCCGCACCATACCGCCTCGCATGAAGAGCCGGTGGACCAGAAGCTCGGCTACCAGCCGAACACGTCGTGGTTCATCAAGCAGTCCATGATCGAATGGGCGTACTTCGTCGAAGCCTTCACGAAGTTCAAGGAAGGCGACGGCGCGCTCATCGACAACGTGCTGATCTACGCGACCACCGACCAGGCGCTCGCGCGCATTCACTCGATCGAGAACCAGCCGATGTTCACCGCCGGCCGCGCGGGCGGCAAGGTGAAGACCGGCTACCACTTGAAGGGCGACGGCACGCCGGGCACGCGTCTCGGCCTCACCTGCATGAAGGTGATGGGCCTCGACGTTTCGAACTGGGGAACCCAGTCGAACGGCACGGCGAAGGAAATCGGGGAAATCCTGGTTTAAGGCGACAGACCCTCGCGTCCGCTTTCCGGCGGGCGCGAGGATGTTTCTTCAAAGGAAGAACGACTTATGCGTCAGATCATCACCTTCGCCAGTGCGCTGACGGTCGGAACGTTTCTGACCGCCCCGCTGTTCGCGGCGAACGCAGCCGAAGCGGCGCGCGCCGTGATCCCGGCCGAGCGCGAGGAATACGCGCGCGTGCCGATGCCGGCGAATATCCATGTGGAATTCACCGAGGAAGAAGGACCGGTGTTCGCGACCGAGAAGGGCATGACCCTTTATTATTGGCCGCACACCACGATGCGCAACGGCGTGACGGGCGATCCGAAGAACCAGTCGCACTGCACGACCGAGAAGACGACGCATACCGCGGGCCTCATGAGCCCGTATCCGCCGGGCCTCGAACTGCCCGAACTCGACAAACGCAAGAGCTGCGCCGAAGTGTGGCGGCCCTATCTCGCGTCCGCCGACGCGAAGCCGATCGGCGCCTTCGGTCTCATCTCGCGCCAGGACGGCAGCAAGCAATGGACCTACGACGAGCACGCGCTTTACACCAACTATCTCGACCAGGTTCCGGGCGACGTGCGCGCCGCCACGACCGGTAACTTTGGCGTCGATGGTCCCGCCGCGCGCGAAGTCGCGAGCGCGCCGTCCGCCATTCCGCCGGGGTTCCTGGTCCACACGTCCGTTTCCGGCCGCCAGCTTCTGACGGACAAGAACTTCTCGGTCTACACGTCGGATAAAGACGGTCCGAACAAGTCCAACTGCGATGCCTCCTGCGCCAAGACCTGGGCGCCGGTGACCGCGCCGGCTTCGGCGCAAGCGCAGGGCGATTGGTCGATCTTCGAACGCACCCCGGGTGTGCGCCAGTGGGCCTTCCGCAAGAAGCCGCTGTACACCTACGTGCTCGACTCCCAGATCCGCAGCTACGAAGGCAGCGACGTCGGCGGCTGGCACAATGCTTATGTGCAGAAGGCGCCCGCGATGCCGGCCGAATTCACGATTCAGGATTCGATCACCGGTGTCGTGCTCGCCGATTCCAAGGCGCGCACCATTTACATCTACAACTGCGCCGACGATTCCGTCGATCAGCTCGCGTGCGATCAAGTGGATAGCCCGCAGGCTTATCGCTTGGCCATTTGCGGCGGCGGTCAGGTGGAGCGCTGCCTGCACGATTGGCCTTACGTCGTCGCTTCGGCGAGCGCGAAGAGCCTCAATCGCACATGGCAGGTTCTCGAGATCAATCCGAAGACGGGCCACCCCGCGAAAGCCGGCGAAGAGTCGCTGCGCGTGTGGACCTATCGCGGACAGCCGGTTTACACGAACGCCCATGATGAAATGCCGGGCGATCTGTACGGACACGGGAATGGCGAATTCAGCGCAAGCCGCAACGGCTTCCGCGCGTTCATCATTCGCGACGAGTTTGGACGATAAGCAATTTGGTCGATAACCAATTCGGGTGAGGGAGATGGTTATGAAGAGCATGAAAGTGTGGAGCACCGGCGCCGCCGGCGCCGCGATGTTGCTGGCGAGTTCGGCGATGACGCCAAGTGCCGCGGAAACGCTGAACATCCCGGGGCTACAGAACGGCACGATCGGTTTCGTGCTCACCAGCTCGGCGTGGGGTCTCTATCAGACGCCGGACGGGAAGGCGGAATGCCCGGAAGGCTTCAACGAAGGTCCGCGTGAGCAATTCAAGGCGCTGTACCCGAACGGCGGTACGGTCGAAGGCACGCAGCTCGAGCGCGAAAGCGCCGCGCGCTACCCGATGGACAAGGAAGACAACTTCGCCTACCGCGAAGTGAAGGGCGCTGTCGGCATCGGCATGAATTTGGACGGTAAAGTCGGCGCCAACGACTTCACCTCGCCGGACGGCGTGAAGGGCGTGGACAACCAGCTTTACCGCGCCATCGGCTGCACGCGCCTGTTCCGCGGCCCGGACGGCACCTATGCGCACTTTACGGAGATGTGGGTGCGTGAAATGGGCTTCAACCGCGTGCTCGTCGAACTGACGGGCGTCGACAGCCTGGAAAACGATCCGCAGGTCGATGTCACGCTCTATCGCGGCAAGGACAAGCTGATCACCGACGCCAGCGGCGCGAACATCATCGCCGGCGGCTCGAACCGCGTTGAGGACCGTTTCTCCAAACGCTTCACCAAGACGCTGAAGGGCAAGATCGAAAACGGCGTGCTCGTCACCGCGCCGGCGGACCTGGACTGGGTATGGTCGGTGTTCTACGACCATCCGGGCTACTACGGCATCAAGCAGGCGCGCCTGCAGCTGAATCTCGCTCCGGCCGGCGACCGCGCCGAAGGCATGATCGCGGGCTACACCACCATCGATACCTTCTATCAGCAGCTCGTGCGGGCGTGGTCGACGCACCACTCCAGCTACGGCGGCCTGTCGCAGCCGTCGCTGTTCCGCGCGCTGCACCGTCTCGCGGACGGGATCCCGGACGAGAAGGGTGCGATGACCGCGCTGTCTTCTTCGATCCAGGTGAAATTCGTGCAGTCGTTCATCGAACATCCGGACGCCAAGGTCGCGGCCGTCGAAAGCACGACGAAAACGACCGTGGAACCGGCGCGCCGTTAAGTCGCGGACCGTGAATGCGCCGATGGAAAAAGGCGCCGCAAGGCGCTTTTTTTCGCGGTGAATGAGGAGGAATAATGGAACGTACAAGAACAATGAGCTGGATCCGCATCACCTCGCGCGCCGTGTGCGCGGCGACGCTTCTCACCGGATTTGGCGCCGGTGCGTCCTTCGCCGAAGACATGCCCGTCGTCGGCCTCAAGAACGGCACCATCGGTTTCGCGCTTGTCGGCGCGCGTTGGAGCCTGCATCAGACGCCGGACGGCAAGGCTGAATGTCCGGAAGGCTTCAACGAAGGTCCGCGTGAGCAATTCAAGGCGCTGTACCCGAACGGCGGCACCGTCGAAGGCACGCAACTCGAGCGCGAAAGCGCCTCGCGCTATCCGATGGACAAGGGCGACGATTTCACCTACCGCGAAGTGAAGGGGAAGGTCGCCGTCGGTCTGGATCTCGACGGCAAAACCAAAGCCTCGGATTTCGTGTCGCCGGACGGCGTAAAGGGCATCGACAACGAACTTTACCGGGCCATCGGCTGCACGCGCCTGTTCCGCGCGCCCGACGGCACGTTCGCGCACTTCACCAACATGTGGGTGCGTGAATTCAACTTCAACCGCATCCTGTTTGAAGTCACCGGCGTCGACAGCATCGCCAACGACGACGATGTCACCGTCACCATGTACCGCGGCAAGGACAAGCTGATCACCGACGCCAGCGGCGCGAACATCATCGCCGGCGGTTCCGTGCGTGTGGACGAGCGCTTCGGCAAGCGTTTCATCCGCGCCACCAAAGGCAAGATCGTGAACGGCGTGCTGACCACGGATCCGGTGGATATCAGCTACCCGTGGGCCGTCTTCATCGCCCGTCCGGGCTACTATGAGATCAAGGGCGCGCGCCTCAGCGTGAACCTCGCGCCCGGCGGCGAGAGCGCCGAAGGCGTGCTGGCCGGTTATAACGACGTCGAAGCCTGGTATCAGCAGCTCGTGCGCTCCTGGTCGACCCATCACTCCAGCTACGGCGGCCTGTCGCAGCCCTCGCTCTACCGGGTGCTGCATCGCCTGGCGGACGGCTACCCCGACGCGAGCGGGGCCAATACGGCGATCTCGTCGTCGATCTCCATCAAACTGGTGCAGACCTTCATCGAGCATCCCGACCGCGCCGTCGCCGGCACCGAGTCTTCGGGCAAGTCCAGGACCGAGACGGCGCAGCGCTAGTTTTCGTGCATGACTGGCTTTCGTGCATGAATAGTGCGCAAAAGGCCTCCGAAAGGAGGCCTTTTTTATTGCGGCCGAAACAGCGCGGGGTTTTCCGTACAGGGTGTGACATGGGCGTTGTCTAACCGGCGACTTTCTGTGAAGTATTTCAGTGCACGCACGTAGCGAGCGGGAGGCGCGGCGCGCTGGCGCATAAGGCCGTACCGGGAAGGGGCGGCCGGTTTTGCGTAAGAGCGCCGTGACGCGAAAGTCGGGGGATTGTGTTTGAGCGGCCGATGGCCGGGCAGCTTCTTTCTTCGGTATATCGCTGATCGTAATTCCGCGCGCTGACGTGGCGGCCGGCTTGCCGTCCACATCAAGAGGGAGAACCCATGTCCTATAGAAACGCGACCGCCGCGCGGCGCTTCGGCTTCATGACGACCGTCAGCTCGGTGGCCATGTTCGCCGCTTCATTCTCTGCGCAGGCGCAGACCGCCCCGCCGGCCGCCGCGCCGTCGATTGACGAAATCACCGTGACCGGCACGCGCGTCGTGCGCGACGGCTACGAAGCGCCGACGCCTGTCACCGTCATCGGTGTCGAGCAGATCGAGCAGCAGCCGATGCAGCACATCTCCGACTTCGTGATGCGCCTGCCGGCCTTCGCCGGCGCGCAGAGCACGACCTCGGGCGGTAACGAAATCTCCAACGGCCGCCAGTCGCAGAACAACCTGAACCTGCGCGGTCTCGACGTGTTCCGCACCCTGGTGCTGCTCGACGGCAACCGCTTCGTCTCGGGTGACATCAACGGCGCGGTGAACGCCTCCGACCTTCCGACGCCGCTGATCAGCCGCGTCGACGTCGTGACCGGCGGCGCCTCGGCCGCGTACGGTTCGGACGCCGTGGCCGGTGTCGTGAACTTCGTGCTCGACCGCGAGTTCACCGGCATCAAAGCGGAAGTGCAGGCGGGTATCACCGCGCGCGGTGACGATCCCAGCTACAAGGTCAGCATCACCGCCGGTACCCCGTTCGCGGGTGGCCGGGGTCATATTCTGTTCTCCGGCGAACATGCCTGGAACAAGGGCATCTTCCATGCCGGCCAGTCGCGCGCCGGCTTCTGGGGTTACGACACCTACCACATCGTCGAGAACCCGGCCTGGACGGCAACGAGCAACAATCCGCGTTATTTCGTGCGCAGCCAGGTCGGCAGCATTCTTGCCACGCCGGGCGGCATCATTACCGCGGGTCCGCTCAAGGGTACGACTTTCGATAAGACCGGCAGAGCCGCCGGCACCTATAACTACGGCTCGTTCGTGAATTCGCAGTTCACGGTGGGTGGCGACTGGCGTACGTCGGACGCGACCTACTACAACCAGACGCTCTCCAACCACGTTTCGCGTCAAGCCTACTTCGGCCGCGTCAGCTATGACCTCACCGACACCGTGACGGCGTATTCCAACTTCATCTACTCCTCCAGCTATGGCTACGCGTTCTCCAAGCTCGACGATCAGCTCGGCAATCTGAACATCCGCGTCGACAATGCGTATCTGGATCCGGCCGTGGCATCGCGCATGACCGCGCTCGGTCTTACGCAGTTCACGATGGGCAGCTTCCTGCTCGATGTCCCGGGCATTCAGACCGACAACTACCGCCTCCTGTGGACCTATCAAGGCGGTCTGGAAGGCACGTTCAACGCCTTCGACACCGATTGGGACTGGAAACTGCACGGTCAGTATGGCCTGGCGCGTTCCGACCTCTCCGGCCGTCTGCTGGACCTCGGCCGTTTGCGCGGCCTCGGCGGCGTCCAGACTTATGCGCTTGATGCGGTCCGCGCCCCGAACGGCCAGATCGTCTGCCGTGGCAACATCGACGCCAATCCGGCCAACGACGATCCGTCCTGCGTGCCCTTCAATCCGTTCGGTTCCGGCGTGAACAGCCAGGCGGCGATCGACTACGTGAAGGGCCGCGCGCAGCTGTATCAACGCAATACGCAAAGCTTCTACGCAGCGTCGCTGAATGGCGAGCCGTTCGACACCTGGGCCGGCCCGGTTTCCGTCGCCACCGGCTTTGAATGGCGCAAGGAAGCGGTCACCGACATGGGGATCGCATCCTACTGTCCGAAGTGCCTCACAAGCTCCTACACGGCCGGCAACTACAAGGGCACGGAAGGCTCCTACAAAGTCGCGGAAGGTTTCCTCGAAACCGTTATCCCGCTGGCGAAGGGGGAAGAGTGGGCGCAGGCCCTCGACTTCAACGGCGCCGTTCGCGCGACCGACTACTCGACGTCCGGTTTCGTCGTCACCTGGAAAGCGGGCCTTACCTACTCGCCGGTGGACGAAGTCCGCCTGCGCGTGACGCGTTCGCGTGACATCCGCGCCGGCAACCTCGGTGAGCTTTACGCCAAGGGGTCGGGAGGGCAGTCGCCGGGCCTGGTGGATCCGTTCCGTCCGCTTGCCGCGCCCGTCAGCTACCTGGGCAGCAACAACGGCAACCCAAATCTGGATCCTGAAAAAGCGGACACCACCAGCTTCGGGATCGTCTACCAGCCGTCGTGGTTCGAAGGCTTCAGCGCGTCGGTCGACTATTATGACATTCAGATCAACGGCGCGATCGAAACGCCGGGCGAAGTGCTGCAGCGTTGTTATGACTCCGGCGGCACGTCGCCTCTCTGCGCGGCGATCATTCGCAATCCCGCCGATCCCACGGACGCGCTGTATCCGACGATCGGCACGGTGCGCATCATCGAAAGCCGCCCCGAGAATCTGGCGTATCTCAGCCAGAAGGGGCTCGATATCGAAATGAGCTACTCGACGCAGCTCGATCGTTTCGTCGATAGCTGGAGTGGCGAGCTCTCCTTGCGCGCGGTCGGCACGAACATTATCGAATCGCTGCGTGATGACCGCCGTTCGGGTGTGCTCGATTCTGCCGGCACCAACAGCAGCCAGGGCCCGTTATCCTGGCGCTGGCTGTTCACCGCCAGCTACGAACTCGATCCGATCGG
>JADZAK010000193.1 GCA_020852595.1 Rhodospirillaceae bacterium | reverse complement strand
GCCGCAGTCCCAAGGGCGCGCCAAAACCGTCCGCGAACGACGCCGAGAATGCGCATGTGACCGAGACCGACAAGCGCCTGCGCAATCAGGAGCAACAGGGACACCAGGCGAATATCGCCCAGAACACCCGTAACCAGGGCTATCAGCAGGACAGGTGAGACAAGGGACAAGACCTGAAAGGAAAGGGCGGGATGCAAAAAACATCCCGCCCTTTTTCTTGAGTGCGCTCTTTTAGTGAGAAGCCTTCTTTTAATTGGAAGCCTTCTTTTAATTGGAAGGAGGACCGCTCGCTTGCCGGAAAAAATCCGCCGTCGTGCGGTCTTGCCAGCGATAGGGGTTGGGGCCGGGGACGCTCTCGTCGCGGACGCGGGTCTTGAAGACCACGTCGGGCAGGCGCCGTCCTTCCATGGGTTTCCTCCGCGTTCGAGCGGTGCGCCCAGCAGGGGCGGCACACAGCTTTAACTCGCGCGGACGATCACTGTTCCCACCGGCATGAGGCTGAGACGGGCCAGTTTAAGATGCGCCCAGGCGAAGGGCAGGCCGACGATGGTGATGCCAAGGACGATGGCCCAGAACAGGTGGCCGAGCGCGAGCCACCAGCCGGCCAGGACAAACCAGATGATATTGCCGACGAGGCTCAAAGGGCCGGCCTCTTTATGCTCCGCGACGCTCTGCCCGAACGGGATGAGCGTATAGAGCGCGATCCGGAACGCGGCGGGGGCCCAGGGAAGACCGATGATCGTGATGGCGATCACGCAGCCGGCGATGAACCACCCGAGCGCCATCGCCCCGCCGCCGAAGACGATCCAGATGACATTGAGCAGAAGCGATCCGGGGCCCATGAACCTCCTTAAAGAAAACGTGCCTTCCTTAAAGAAAGGGCCGCGAGGGGTGTGCCCCCCCGCGGCCCGTTTCCGGCGCGTTGCCGAGAGAGTCGCGTTTGCCGATTTCGACGCCGGCGTGGCGCAGGATCGCGTAGGTCGCCGTGGCGTGGAAATAGAAGTTCGGCAGCACGAAGTCGGTGAGATAGTCGAGGCCCTTGAAGTGCAGCTCGCGCGGGCCGGCCTTCAGGGTGATGTCGCGGGTTTCGGAGCCCTGGAACTGCTCCGGCTTCAGGCCTTCGAGGAAGGCGATGGTCTTGGCGATGCGGGCCTTCAGGTCTTCGAGGGTGGTTTCGTTGTCCGGGAAGGAGGGGACTTCGACGCCGGCGAGACGCGCGCCGCAGCCCTTGGCGCCGTCGCTCATGATCTGGATCTGGCGGGTCAGCGGGAACATGTCGGCGGCGAGGCGATAGCCCGTCAGCACGGTCGGCTCGACCTTCCTGGCGGCGCAGAACGCGGCGGCCTTGTCGAGAATGGCGGTCATATTTTTCATGTAGCGAATCATGACCGGGATCGACGCGTTGTACATATTGATCGTCATCTTGGAATTTCCCCTCGGGAGCGAATTTGAAAGCAATGACCTATTCGTCCACAGTTCGGGGCGCAATTCCAGCCAAAACCGCGTGGGTGCGGAGACGAAACCCCTCAGCGCCGGACGGCGGCGGGATCTGCTTCCGGCGGCGGCAATTCCGCGCGCGGGGCCGCGGTCGGGACCTCCTGCCTGGGGTGGGGAAGGCACCAGGGCAGTTCCTCCTGAAGCCATGTGAGCATTTTCTCGCGCACGTCGCAGCGCAGGTCCCACAAGCGGATCACGACGAAGGCGCCGCCGATATCCTCGACGTTGCCGAACTCATTCTCCACCACGACCACGTCGTCGATGCGGATCGGCTGCGTGATGGCGATCTGGAGCCCCGCGATGATATTTGAAAGCACGGGCCGCGCCGCCAGGCCGATGGCGATGCCCGCGACGCCGGCCGAGGCAAAAAGACCGACGCCAAACTGGCGTACGGCGTCGAAGGCCATCATCGCGGTCGCCGCGGTGACAATGTAGATCAGCACATTGACGGTGCGCTTGAGGATCTTCACCGGGGTCAGGTGCTTGCGCGTGAGCAGATTGTCATCGGTGTCGATGCGGTAACGGCGAATGTGAAGCGCGGCGACGATCACGGCCGCTTCACGAGTGACGACGATTATCGGGAGCGCAGCCGCTCGCCGCGCGCCGGGGTTGGAGTCACCGCGACTAAAAAACCCGGATCGGTTGAGGTCTCCGCCGGCCGGGAAACTCCCGGTCGGCAGTGCTTTGTGCACGGCGGCGTTCGCGGCTTGAGCGGCGCGCATCATCGAGGTTAAGTTACGCCGATGAGCGCTAAGCGAAAGAAAGTGCGGCCGATTTTTCTGATCGCGCTGGGGATCGCGCTGCTGGGGTTTGGCCTCATCAGCGGAATCGCGCTCGATCTGGCGATGCGTCCGAAGGACCGGCTTCCGGCAAGCTTACGGCCCGTGGCCGCGAAACCGGCGCCCACCACGCAAAACCTGTCCTCACTGGAGACGCTTGGCGAAGTGCCGAACGTGCGTCCGGAGCGCCGGACGGGTCAGCCGATGCGGGCCTGGGCGCCGGATGTTGTTCCGGAACGGGCCAACGACGAGCCGATGGTCGCTTTCGCGGTTCCGGCCACGGCGCAACGGGACCGGCCGGCCATCGCGATCGTCATTGACGACATGGGCGTGGATCGCGCGCGCTCCTTGCGCATGATCGAACTCAAGGGTCCGATAACCTTGTCGCTCATGACCTATGCGGACAATTTACCGGATCTTGCGGCGCGCGCGCGCCGCGCCGGTCACGAGGTGATGGCGCATCTCCCGATGGAGCCGATCGACCCCAAGGAGAACCCGGGGAAGGGCGCCTTGCGCGTGAGCATGGATGAAGCGGCGATCCGTGCGACACTCGCCGCCGATCTTGATCCGTGGAACGGATATGTGGGCATCAACAATCACATGGGCAGCAGGTTCACGACCGACCGCGCACGCATGAACGTCGTGATGGCCGAGCTGAAGTCGCGCGGCCTCCTGTGGCTGGACTCAAAGACAATTCAGGGATCGGCGGGAACGGCGGCCGCGCAGGCCGCGGGAGTCCCTTATATCGAGCGGGACGTTTTCATCGACAATGAGCAGACCGTCGACGCCGTGCTTGCGCAGCTCGCCGATGCGGAGAAGGTCGCGCGCAGCCGGGGCAGCGCCATCGCCATCGGTCATCCGCACGAAGCGACCCTGGACGCCCTCGCGCGGTGGCTGCCCGAGGCGGACCGCAAAGGCATCGCGCTGGTGCCTGTGACGGAAGTGCTGCGCCGGAGAACGTCGGCGCCCTAGCCCCGACGGGTCTTCTCCGCGCCCTTGCCGCAACCCTCTCCCGCACGCGGGTGGGTGAGGGGCCGGGGATTGAGCTTCGCAGGCGAAGATTATATGTAGAGGCCCGCGAGGCCACGTCCTCCCCACGCTGGATTTCAGCATGGTTTCAAGTCCGGGACGGCCCGGCGCTCTTTTTATTCAAAAAGGAGGGCCGCCCATGGCCTGGATTTATTTGATCGTCGCCGGCGTGTTCGAAGTGGTCTGGGCCTACTTCATGAAGCAGTCCCAGGGCTTTACGCGCCTTGTGCCGACCGTCGTCACATTCCTCACCATGTTCATCAGCTTCGGTCTTCTCTCGGTGTCGATGAAGACTCTTCCGCTCGGCACCGCCTATGCGATGTGGACCGGCATCGGCGCGCTCGGCGCTTTTCTCGTGGGCATTATCGTGTTGGGAGAACAGGCAAATCCGATGCGCATCGGCGCCGCGGCGTTGATCGTGGCGGGCTTGGCCCTGATGAAAATCTCTTCGCCCACCTGAGCCGCAATCGCGGCAACGCGAATAACCGGCGCGTTTCACGCTTTTGTGTTCAGGAGTTTTTGCTTTTCCCACACGCGTAAATGTGCAACTTACGCGCCGGGCAAAACAAACCGAATAACAACGAGGTTGGGGCCCTTTATCCAACTCATAGTGAGAGGCGTTGTTTTTAAATGTCAGCTGGTATTATCCGTCCGGTGCTCTTTGGTTCCGTTCTCGCGCTCGCCGCGACCGGTTACTATGGCTTCAGCCAGCACCAGAAAGTTGAAGATTATCGCTCCGCTCATGCGTCGCTGAAGGCCGAACGTGACTCGCTCCTGGCGAAGACCGATCAGCTGAGCAGCGAAGCCGCTGCCGCCAAGCGCGCGCTGCAGGTCGCCGAAGCGAAGGTGGCGGAACTCGAAACCGCCGGCGCCGCGAAGAAGACCGTGGCGCGCTAGAACTTTCGAGATGATTTTAGGGGCGCTCCGGCAACGGAGCGCCCTTATTCTTTGACGCTCGTGTTCTTTGGCGCTCGTGTTCTTTGGCGCTCGTGTTCTTTGACGCTCGCGCCGCGTCTTTGGCGCTAATGCGGCGCGGGCTCCAGGCGCGCGAACAGGCGGATCAGTTCCGCGAGGCGCGAGACCCGCATCTTTTCCATGACCCTGGCTTTATAGACCTCGATCGTGCGCACGCTGAGATTCAAGGCGGCGGCGATTTCACGGTTATGACGGCCGTCGAGCACGGCCTCCAGCACCTGGCGCTCGCGTCCCGAAAGAGTCGCGAGGCGTTCTTCGATATGGTTGCGCTCGGCGCGCAGCGCCGCCGCCCGGTCTGAACGCGACAGCGCGTCGTCCAGCACGCGGATCATCTGATCCTCAAGGACGGGCTTTTCGAGGAAATCGAAGGCGCCGGACTTCAAGGCGCGCGTGGCCGCGGCAATGCTGCCGAAGGCGGTCACGACAATGATCGGCGCGGTGATGCCGCGCGCGCGGCAGCTTTCGACCACCTCCAGTCCGCCCATGCCGCCCATGCGCAGATCAAGGATCATGCAATCGAGCCGCGAGAGGGAAGGAGAGGCGAGCAGTTCCTCGCCGCTGCCGAACTCGACAACGTCGAAATCGCGGAAGCGAAGCACCAGCGCGAGCGAATCGCGCAAGGCCGCGTCGTCGTCGATAATACCAATCGTGCGTCCAGTCGCCATATCGAAACTCCTAGTACTCGGCCGGCAGCGTCACCACGAACCTGGCGCCACCCAGCTTGGAATCGGAAAGGATAATCGTGCCGCCGTGGGCATGGATCACGGAGCGGCTCATGGACAGGCCGAGACCGAGGCCGTCCTTCTTGGTCGTGACAAGGGGCTCGAAGATGTCGTCACGGACATCGTTGGCCACGCCCCGGCCGGAATCGTCGACCTCCAGGATCACAGACTCGTTCGCGCGCCGTACCATCACGGCGAGCGCGCGCGATTCAAGGGGGACCGGTTTCAACGCATCGATCGCGTTGACGAGCAGATTATAGACGACGGCGCGCAACTGCACCTGGTCGCCAAGGACGATGTTGGACCCGCCTTGCACGACGATATACGGGCTGATGGCGTTGCGTCCCAGGCGGTCTTTCAACAGCAGCGCCGCGTCCTTGACGATCTCGCCGAGGTCCGCCGGTTCCACCGTCATGCCCCCGGTGCGGAAAAAATCGCGCATACGATGCAGGGTATCCGTGGCGCGGACGACTTCCTGCGTCAGCTTGGCGCCGATTGCGGCCGCCTCGGTGTTGTTGGGCGCGATCCGGCGCAGGACATGATTGAGGGCCGAGGCATAGTTGGAAATAGCGCCCAAGGGGTGGCCTAGTTCATGGGCCAAAGTGCCCGCGAGCTCACCGGTCGCCGCGACACGCAAACTGGCGGCGAGTTCTTCCTCGCGCGTGCGCAGACGAAGCGTGGCCAGTTTGCTTTGATCCACGGCCAGCCCGAACACAAAGCCGGAGGCGGTCAGAACGAGCAGGAGCGCTTGGAACAGCGTGACGTTCGCTTCGAGATGGCCGGCGAACACCAGGGACGCGATCATGCTGGCCTGGACCAGCGCATTGAGCACGATGGCGCCGCGGACGCCAAACCGCAGCACGATCCAGATCATCGGCAGGAACACGACGAAGAGATAGCGGCTGGCGGTCTCGGGATATTCGCCGAACGCGACCCACACGGCGGCGAGGACGAGCGCGCCTTGCGCGCAGGCCTCCAGAAGCCGGCCGGTCGTGAGCGGCTCCTTCGGGCCCGGCGCAAGCCTGATGGCGAAGAGGGGGGCGAAGATCAGAACGCCGATGACGCTGCCCACCGCGAACCGGACGAAATGCGAGCCCATGTGCGCCGGTTGAACGATCCCGAGCGCCGCGATGGTCGGCACGTAGACCGCGCCCGCGAGCAGGGTGACGAGCGGGGCGGCCAGCAGCGCGCCGACCAGCGGGTTCTTGAGAAGGTCCTGGGTGGAGCGCCGCGCCAGAAGCCCCGCGAGATCCACGATGGCGGCGGTTTGAGCCGCGGTGACGATGCCGTCGAGGACGGCAAGGGTGACGGGCCTTGGACCGTCGGGCGCGAGCAGGCTGCAGGTGGTGGCGGCGGCGAAGGCCACGACCGCCCCGCCCCATCGATACAGAAGCGCGACCGCGACGCAAACGCCCAGGACGGGATTCCAGGGCGTGACGACCTGGATATAGATCGGCGTCACGAAGGTCAGGCGGTCGAGCCCGATGAGGCCGATGAAGAGCAGCGCCGCGCCCGCCCACGCCCACCGCGGCGCCGGGAAGGCCGGTTTCCGGGCGGCAGGCGCCGCGAGGGTATGAGGCGTTACAGAAGACGTCATGAAGCGGTAGGGGTTCTCACTTTCGGTGCGATGAGGCGACATTCGCGCCATAAATTCATAATCAGGCCCGGGCGATCTGCAAGACGGAGTCAAAATGCCCCTGCCATGAAAATTCGGGATTGGCCCGCGCCTTATGTCCCGAACGCATCGCGATGGCGCGCATATCGTTGCCCGCGAAGATCTCCGCGATGGTCATCGCCGCGCCGGGCGCGTAAGGCACATAGTCCTCCTCGGAAAAGTTCTCGGCGATACAAGGGTTCGTATCCGTGATCACGCAACTGTCGTAGAGCATACCCACGGTCACGCGTTCATGCACGTTGCTGGGATAACTCGGGCTGCAGTTGAGGACGGCGCGGCTGTTGGCCATGAGCGCGGCGGTCTCCGGAGCGCGTTGAGTGCCGAGAAATTCAACTTTTGCGTCAATCGCCAGCCCTGCGATGCGCTTGCCGAGCACGGCGACCTTGAGGTCTCCCACGTCGCGGAGCAGGGCATTGACGATATTCATGCGGCGTTCGTGACGAACATAGCCGTCGACGATGCTTAAGGAGCGGAGCAGCACGGGCACCGCCTTTGGCTGTTTGGATTGCAGTTCCGCCAATCCGGCGCCGGTCTCGCCTTGCATGGTATGCGAGAAAACGTGGAAGGGATTTTGCGATAGATCGTCCCGCACGGTCTCGTAGGTCGCCATGAGGCTGCGGGAAAACCAGCCGTCGCCGATGCCGCCGAGCAGCGTTTTCAGGTTCAATCGGCTGGTATCGATCAGGAGCAGCGGCAGGACCAGGTCGTAATCGCGGCGGTCGAAGTCGATGTAGCGGTGATCCTCGAAGCTCACGGGCGCGACGAAAGGTTGATGAATAAATTCGGCCTCGGCGAGCGCGGGGTTGATGAACCGCATTTCGTCGGGAAAAGTGTCGTCGATGACGATGAATTTCGTCTTGGGATGGGCGTTGCCGACCATCTCCTGCATGAAGTCGGAAAATGGGTGATCGGAGACGGTGGCAATGGTGCGCGCGCGCGCGAACTCAAGCGCGTGGCGGACTTTCCTGACGGCCGGCGACGTGTGGATTTTCAGGTCGTACAGGAATGAATGGAAGTGGACGAGGCAGTCCTCGTCCATGAGATTGGCGAAAAGGCGCGCAAAGAAGGTCTCATCGGCGTAGTGCAAGACCTCGGCGTCCATGCCGCGTTCGGCGCCGATTTCCGCGATCTTCTCCGCATAACGCGTCAGATGGCCGTAAGCGTCCGCTACCGGCGGCGGAACGCAGACCGCTATTTTCATTATCCTCAGCCCCGCAATAAGCCCGGCCAAAAAACTAACGGAAACAGGGCGCTAAGCGGATTAGGGAATCCCTTACGTAATCCCCGGATGGCCGTTAAGGGGGGCGAGGAGTATGCGGGATGCTGAAATCAATCAGTGGACGAGCGTTTGCCGCCGCATCTCAACCTCATGCCGGAGAGCAGCCGTATTCCCTTCACGCTGGCGGCGCCGGTCGGACGTGAGCGGATGTATGTCGAAGAGGCGTTGGCGGCCGGCGCGCTCACGGGCGACGGCAAATTCACCGGCCTGTGCGAGAAGTGGCTCGAGCGCAGTCTGAACGCGCCCCGCGCGATTCTGACGCCGTCCTGTACGGCCGCGCTCGAAATGGCGGCGCTGCTCCTCGATCTTAAACCCGGCGACGAAGTGATCATGCCGTCGTTTACGTATGTCTCGACAGCAAACGCATTTGTACTGCGCGGCGCCGTTCCCGTTTTCGTGGACGTGCGTGCCGATACGCTGAACATCGACGAAACAAAGATCGGCGCGGCCATCACGCCGCGCACCCGCGCCATCGTCGCGGTTCACTATGCGGGCGAGCCCTGTGCGATGGACGCGATCATGGAACTTGCCGAGGATACGCGGCTTTCCGTCATCGAGGATGCGGCCCAAGGCTTGTTGTCGGACTACCGCGATCGGTCCGTCGGCACGATCGCCAGGTTCGGCTGCTTCAGCTTCCATGGCACCAAGAACACGACCTGCGGGCATGGCGGAGCCTTGGTGGTCAATCGTCCGGAGGATTTCGCGCGGGCGGACGTGATCCGGGACCGCGGGACGGACCGCAAGAAGTTCCTGGAAGGCGGCGTTCAGAAGTATTCCTGGGTGGATGTCGGTTCGTCTTATTATATGAGCGAGCTCAGCAGCGCGTATCTGCTTGCGCAACTCGAACAGAGCCGCGCCGTGGCGGCAAAGCGCAAGAACATCTGCCGTGCCTACCGGCGCGCGCTGGAGCCGCTCGAGGCGGCGGGGCATATCCGGCTTCCCGGCGCGGAACCGTGCGGATCGGGCAACGGCCACATCTTCTATCTTCTGACCCGGAGTGCGGATGTGCGGCACAAACTGCTGGCCCATTTGAGCGGGCTCGGGGTCGATGCGGCCTTTCACTACACGCCGCTCCACATGACGCCCGCCGGAGAGCGGTTCGCCCGCGCGGCGGGCCCTCTGCCGGTGACCGAGCAGATCAGTCAGACGATCCTCAGGCTGCCGGTGTTCGCCACGATGGACGGCTCACAATTGAAACGGGTCGTCGACGCGGTGCTGGGTTTTTACGCCTAGCGTTCGATGCTCACCTTGGTGGAAGGACCGTCCGCGACGCCTCGTAGGGGTGTCGTGACACGCGCCTCCCGCATCGGCGTGACGGGGGATTACGGCGAGGGGCGCAACCAAGCGGGCGCGTGCGCGTTTCAGCGCCCCCTTAGAGTTCGGCCCAATGGCGCAGGAGATTGTGATAAAGGCCGGTGAGGGAGATGACGGACGGGTGGATCGGGTTCTCCGCGCCTAACCGTTGAATGGCCACATCCATGTCATAGAGCATTGCGCGATGGCCGTTGTCGCGCACCATGCTCTGGAGCCAGAAGAACGAACAAACACGGCGGCCGCGCGTGACCGGCGTGACCTGATGCAGGCTCGTGGAGGGATAGAGGATGAGGTGCCCGGCCGGCAGCTTCACGGTCTTGGTGCCGTAGGTGTCTTCGATCGTAAGTTCGCCGCCGTCGTAGTCTTCCGGCGCGCTCAGAAACAAGGTGCAGGACAGATCGGTGCGGATGCGTTGGCCGTTCGGGAGGATGCGGATCGCACCGTCGATATGGGTGCCGAAGGTCTGCCCGCCTTCGTAGCTGTTGAACATCGGCGGCAGCACATGCAACGGCAGGGCCGCCGACATGAACACCTTGTGGGCGCGCAGCGCATTGTTGATCATTTCGCCGACCTGGCGCGCCGCGGGACTGCCGGGCGGCAGTTGCACATTGTCTTTGACGTGGGCGCCCTGATGACCGGCGCTGATACGCCCATCGACCCATTCGGCGGCGTCGAGAACTTTTCGGGCTTCGGCCACCTGCGCGGCGGTGAGCACCTCGGGGATCTCAACGAGCATCGGGGAAAATCCAGATCGTAAGACGCCGTATAATATCGAGAATGATTCTCAATTACAGCGAAAATCCGGATTCGTGGCCCGCCTTTAGAAGTCAAACAGCTCGCTGAGGAAAGATTCCCGCTTCTTATAATGGGGTTTCTGCCCGTAGCCGTGCTGGTAGCCGGGGTGATGACCCTGCGGGGGCTGCTGGTATTGGGGCTGCTGCGGCGCTGGCTGCGGCGCTGCGGCGCTGCGTTCAATGATCTTGTCGAGTTCGCCGCGGTCCAGCCATACGCCCCGGCACTTGGGGCAGTAATCGATCTCGACACCGCCGCGATCGGCCATCACCAGCGTTTCATT
>JADZAK010000192.1 GCA_020852595.1 Rhodospirillaceae bacterium | reverse complement strand
CTTGAGATTGCGCATCCTGGTCTCCTTTAAGGTGCGGGAGACATCCAAAGAATCCAGTTTTCGCTACCTTGCAACACCCCTCATAGGGTCATATGCGATTCCCCTACCTGAAAGGGGGAGGAATAAATGAATCCGAGACATCTTTTTCCCTTCCCTGAAAGGGGAGGGTCAGGGAGGGGTCGTTTCAATGTTCCTGTTACGCCCGAAATCCATGACAAAAAATGCCCTCAAGGCGCATGCTCATAAATGTACCGTGGGCCTTCGGCGCCCAATCTCCCAAAGCTGAAATCTGAAAAACCCGCCCGCCTCCCGCGCGCGGGTTTTGTGCATTGCCCCGAGTCTTTGGGACCCGAGTCTTCGGCCGGTTGGGGGCGGGCGGGGGAATGAGCCGCGAACTCAACTCTCCGGGAAAATCTTCCCCGGGTTCATCAGGTTGTGCGGATCCAGCGCCTTCTTCACGGCGTGCATCACCGCGACCGCTTCGGGCCCGTGTTCGGCGGCGAGGAACTTGGTCTTGCCGAGGCCGACGCCGTGCTCGCCGGTGCAGGTGCCGCCGGCCGCCAGCGCGCGTTCGACCATGCGGTCGCTCATCGCCTCGACACGCGCGAGGTAGGACGGGTCCTTGGGATCGACCGCGACCGCCAGATGGAAGTTGCCGTCGCCCACATGACCGACGATGGGCGCGAGGAAACCTTCCCGATCGATGTCGGCTTTGGTCGCGATAATCACATCCGTCAGATGCGAGATCGGCACGCAAACGTCGGTGATGAACAGCTCCCAGCCCGGACGCGCGGCCTTCACCGACCACACCACGTCATGGCGCGCTTGCCACAGCTTGGCGCGGTCCTCGGTCTGCGCGGTCCAGAAGAAATTGCCGCCGCCGTTCTCCGCCGCGATTCCCTGCACCAGTTCGGCCTGCTCCTTCACGCCCGCGGTCGTGCCGTGGAACTCCATGAACAGTGTGTCTTTATCGGCATACGTCAGTTTCGAATAGTCGTTGACGCATTTCATTTGCATATCGTCGAGCAGCTCGATGCGTGCGATGGGGATGCCGGACTGGATCGTCTGGATCACCGTGTTCACGGCGCCCGCCAGCGTGTCGAACGAACAGACGGCGGCCGCAATCTTTTCCGGGATGCCGTGCAGGCGCACGGTGACCTCGGTGATCACGCCGAGCGTGCCTTCCGAACCCACGAACAGGCGCGTGAGATCGTAGCCGGCGGCGGACTTGCGCGCGCGCCCGCCTGTACGAATGACGTTGCCGTCGGCCGTGACCACTTGAAGCGCGAGAACGGTCTCGCGCATCGTGCCGTAGCGCACGGCATTGGTCCCGGAAGCACGGGTCGCGGCCATGCCGCCTAAAGACGCGTCCGCGCCGGGATCGATGGGGAAGAAAAGACCGGTGTCGTGGATATGCGCGTTCAGCGCCTTACGCGTGACGCCGGGCTGCACCACGGCATCCATGTCCTCGCCGTTCACCTGAAGGACGCGGTCCATCTGCGTCACGTCGAGACTGATGCCGCCTTCGGCGGCCATCACATGACCTTCGAGCGAAGTGCCCGTGCCGTAGGGAACGATCGGCGTGCCGTTGGCGGCGCACACCTTCACGATGCGCACGACCTCGTCCAGGGAGTTCGCGAAAGCCACGGCGTCGGGCGGCGCGGGCTTGTGGTACGACAGGTCGCTGCCGTGGCGTTCCAGGATCGACGGCGAGGTCGACAGCCGGTCGCCCAAGAAGGCCTTAAGTGCCGAAATGGTATCGGGAATTTGCCCGCGCGATTTGCGGACGGCGGCCTTGATGGACATGACGGTCGAACTCCAGCGCGGGTCTGCCTAAATGGTATCGTACCTTGACAGGGCGGGTCAAAACCGGTGCTTTGGCCGCCGTTTTTAAGCCGGAGTGACGTCCGTTTTGACGCGTGTTTCCAATCTTAAAGGCGCCCTCGCCGGCGCCTTCGGCGCCGCCGCCGAGGCTTACCACAGCGCGGCCGACGTGCAGCGTGAGGTGGCTTCGCGCCTGGCGCGCCGCATCGCCGCCCTCACCCTCGCGCCCCGGCCGCGCGTGCTGGAGATCGGCTGCGGCACGGGGTTTCTCTACCAGGCGCTCGCCCCCGACCTGAAGGACGCGAGCTGGCTGCTGACCGATCTTTCCGAAGCCATGGTGCGCCGCGCGCGGTCCGGCCCCGCCGGAAACCCCACCGGAAATAAAGCGCGCTTTACCGTCATGGACGGCGAGCGGCCGCCCTTTGCCCCCGGCAGCTTCGATCTGATTTGCGCCAGTCTCGTGTTCCAATGGTTCGAGGATTTGCCCGGCACGCTCTCCAAGCTCACGGACCTCCTGGCGCCGGGTGGCGCGCTCGCCTTCACGACGCTGACGGCGGAGAGCTTCCCGGAGTGGCGCGAAGCGCATCATGAACTGGGCGCGCGCGCGGCCGTGCGCGGCTACCCCACGGTCCGCGAACTCGCGCGTATGATCCCGAAAAGCGCTTACGTCGATCTGGAAGCCGAAGCGGTCGCGCGCTCCTATCGCAACGCGCACGCCTTCCTCGCCCACTGGAAGGAAATCGGCACGCATGTGCCCGATGCCGGCCGCGCGCCGCTGACGCCCGGCACCATGCGCAAGCTGCTGCGCAAGTTCGATCACGGCATCACCGTGACCTACCACGTCGCCTACGGCACGACCATTAAGGCGTAAGAACTTTGACCACCGCGCCGGTGAGCCGCGCGAGATCGTCGGGCAAGATCGTGAAAGCCGGCGTCAGATAGACGATATTTCCAAACGGGCGCACCCAGACACCGGCGTCGACGAACTTCGCCTTGAGCGCTTTCATGTCGTCGATCCGCGCCAGTTCCACTACGCCGATCGCGCCCAGCACGCGCACGTCTTTCACGCCGGGAAGCCCGCGGCACGGCTCCAAACCTTTCGCAAGCGCACGCGAAACGATCTCGACCTGGGCAAGACGCGGCTCTTCTTCAAAAAGATCGAGCGACGCGTTCGCCGCCGCGCAGGCCAGCGGATTGGCCATGAAGGTAGGACCGTGCATGAGCGCGTGCGACGGGTCATCGGACCAGAACGCCTCGAACACATGATCGCGCGCGATGGTCGCCGCCAACGCCATGGTGCCGCCGGTCAGCGCCTTTGAAAGGCACATGATGTCCGGGATGATGCCGGCGGCTTCGCTCGCGAACATGGCGCCCGTGCGCCCAAAACCGGTGAAGATCTCGTCGCAGATCAAAAGCAGATCGTGTTTGTCGGCGATACGCCGCAGCTTCTGAAGGACCGCCGGCGCATGGAACAACATGCCGCCCGCGCCCTGCACCAGCGGCTCGACGATGAGCCCGGCGATCTCATCCGCATGACCGGCGATGAAGCTATCGAGCGCCTTCGCGCTGTCCTCGTCACGCGGCAGGTCCAGCACATGGTGTTCCGGCAGAAGGCCCGCGAACATCTTATGCATACCTTCATCAGGGTCGCTGATGGCCATCGCGCTGGTGGTGTCGCCGTGATAGCCGCCCTTGAAGGCGACGAACTTGGTGCGTCCCCGCACGCCTTTGTTCAGCCAGTAATGCACCGCCATCTTCAGCGCGACTTCGACGGCGACCGAACCCGAGTCCGTGAAAAACACGCGGTTGAGATCGCCGGGCGCGAGCGCGGCGAGACGGCGCGCCAGCGACAGCGCGGGTTCGTGCGCGAGGCCGCCGAACATGACGTGCGGCATCGTTTCGAGCTGACGCGTCACCGCGTCGCGGATGTGAGGGTGATTGTAGCCGTGGCAAGCGGTCCACCAGGACGCGATGCCGTCGATCAGTTGGCGGCCGTCGGCCAGCGTGATCCGCACACCGTCGGTGCGCGCCACCGGAAGCGGCGGCGCGGCGGTCTTCATCTGCGTATAGGGAGCCCAGATGTGCGGCAGACCTGCCTCGAACCAGGCTGCCCAAGGACCTGGGGGTCTGCGTGTCACGCGAGCTTAAGCCATCGGCTGCATGCCGAGCCGGTCCAGAAGGCCCATGTCGTGGTTCTGGTCCGGGTTCGCGGTCGTCAGCAGCTTCTCGCCGTAGAAGATCGAGTTGGCGCCGGCCAGGAAACACAAGGTCTGCGCTTCATCGTTCATGTGTTCGCGGCCCGCCGACAGGCGCACCATGGACTTCGGCATGGTGATGCGCGCGGTCGCAATGGTGCGCACGAAGTCGATATGGTCGAGCTTCTTCACGTTCTTCAGCGGCGTGCCTTCGATCTGCATCAGCATGTTGATCGGCACGCTCTGCGGGTGCTCCGGCAGGATCGCCAGGGAATGGATCATGCCGATACGGTCGTCCTCGCCCTCGCCCATGCCGACGATGCCGCCGCAGCATACATTGATGCCCGCTTCACGCACGCTGGCGAGCGTATCGAGGCGGTCGGCGAAGGTGCGCGTGGTGATGACCTTCTCGTAGTATTCCGGCGAGGTGTCGACGTTGTGATTGTAGTAGTCGAGGCCAGACTGTTTGAGACGGATCGCCTGCTGCGGCGAGAGCATGCCAAGCGTCACGCAAGATTCCATGCCGAGGGCTTTGACGCCTTCGATCATCGCGCAGACCGTGTCGAGGTCGCGGTCCTTCGGCGAACGCCAGGCCGCGCCCATGCAGAAACGGGTCGCGCCGGACTCCTTGGCCTTGCGGGCCTCGGCCAGCACCTTCTCGATTTCCATCAGTTTGGACGCCTTGAGGCCCGTGTCGTGGTGCGCGCTCTGCGAGCAGTAGCCGCAGTCTTCCGGGCAGCCGCCGGTCTTGATCGACAGCAGGGTCGAGATCTGCACTTCGGTCGGGTCGAAGTTCATCCGGTGCACGGTCTGGGCCTGGAACATCAGGTCCGGGAACGGCAGATCGTAGATCGCCTTCACCTCTTCGCGGGTCCAATCGTTGCGGACCACACCCAATTGATATTGAACGGCTTTTGAAGCCCCCAGAGAGGCGGGCGTGGGACGGGACGCGAAGGTGGCAACCGGTGTAGACATAAGCAAGCGGCCTCTTTTTAAGGACTTTATTGAATCCGGGGGTAAAGCTACACCCGGGCTAGGTCAAGTTGGAAGCCGCCCCCGCTTTGCGCGCTATATATAAAGTACATGCCTACCCTGGACACCTTTGCCGCCGAGAAACTGGCGCGGCTCGACCATAAGCACCTGCGCCGGCGCCTTGTTGAGACGGCCCGCGAGGACGGACTCTGGGTGACCCGCGGCGGCCGGCGGCTGCTCTCCTTCTCCTGCAACGACTACCTCAATCTCTCGCAGCATCCGGCGGTGAAGGAAGCGGCCATTGCCGCCGTGCGCAGTCATGGGGTCGGCGCGGGCGCGTCACGCCTGGTGACGGGGAACCATCCGCTCTTCGCTCAGCTCGAAGCGCGGCTCGCGGCGCTGAAGGGCACGGATGCGGCTTGCGTGTTCGGGTCCGGTTATCTCGCGAACATCGGGATCATCCCGACGTTCGTGGGCAAGACCGACCTCATCCTCGTCGATGAACTTGCGCACTCCTGCATCTGGGCGGGGGCGGAAATGAGCGGCGCGAGCGTCGCGAGCTTCCGCCACAACGATCTCGAAGACGCCGAAAGGATTTTGAAAGCCCAGCGCGCGGCGCACCGGCACGCGATGATCGCCACCGACGGCGTGTTCTCCATGGACGGCGATCTTGCGCCCCTGCCCGCGCTCGCCGCGCTCGGCGATGAATATGACGCGTGGCTTCTGTCGGACGACGCCCACGGCATCGGCGTGCTCGGGGGCGGCCGTGGCTCGACCTTCGCGCACGGCTCACCGGCGAACCCCGATGCCGTGGGCGTCCCCTTGCAAATGGGCACACTCTCAAAGGCCATCGGTGGTTACGGCGGCTATCTGTGCGGATCGCAATCGGTCATCGATCTGGTGAAAACAAAGGCCGCATCTTTCGTGTATTCGACCGGCTTACCGCCCTCATCGGTCGCCGCGGCCATCGCATCGCTCGATTTCATCGCCGCCAATCCTGAGTACATCGAACGCCCGCTGCATCACGCGCGCGCCTTCACCCGCGCCCTCAATCTTCCCGAGGCGCAAAGCCCCATCGTGCCGATCGTCATCGGGCCCGCGGACAAGGCGCTCGAAGCCTCGCAGGACCTGGAAGACCAGGGTTTCCTCGTGGTGGCGATCCGCCCGCCGACCGTGCCGAAGGATACGGCGCGGTTACGTGTCGCCTTCACCGCCAACCACACCGGCGACGACGTGCAGCGCCTCGCCGATGCCGTCGCACCCCACGTTGGACGCCGCTGATGCCTTCGTTTTTCGTCACCGCCACCGGCACCGACATCGGCAAGACGTATGTGACCGCAGGCCTGATCCGCGCCTGCCGCCGCAAGAGCCGCGCGGTGACGGCCTTGAAGCCCGTGGTCAGCGGCTTCGATCCGCTCTCGCCGGAAAGCAGCGATCCTTACGCACTGATGGAAGCGCTCGATCTGCCCGTCACCAGCCTGGACCGCATTTCGCCGTGGCGGTTTGCCGCGCCCCTGTCGCCCGACATGGCGGCCGCGCGCGAGAATCGCGCCATCGACATGAAGGACGTGGAAGGCTTTTGCCGCGCGGCCATCGCGACCCAGGAGACCGTGTTCATCGAGGGCGTCGGCGGCGTCATGGTTCCCATGAACGCCCGGGAAACCGTGGCGGACTGGATGACCGCGCTGCGATTGCCTTTGATCCTCGTGACCGGCAGTTATCTCGGCACCATCAGCCATACCCTGACCGCCCTCGACGTTGTCCTGCGCCGCGAGTTGCATGTGGCCTGCATCATCGTCAACGAGACCGACAACAGCAGCGTGCCCCTCAAGGACACCGCCGAGACCATCGCGCGCTTCTCGCAAGGGATCACCGTGGCGACCCTCCCGCGCCGCGCCAAGGACGCGGACTTCGATCAGGTGCTTGGGGCGTTGCTTTAAGTATCGACGTCTTCGCAGGACAGGCCGAACTCATCGAGGCCCTGCTCGAGTTCGTCGGCCAGCAGAGGTTGGCCGAGAAGATAACGCGCCGCGTTCTTGGCGTGCTCGTCACGCGCAACGTCCACGGCTTCGTCCCAGTCGTCCGCCGTATAGGTGCCGCGCCCGATCCAGGCCAACGCCACCAGCTCGACCCGTTCGTCTTCGTTCAGATTTTGGATGTACTCCTTCAGCTCCTCGTATTCGGGAGAGTCGGAGAGGCCGCCCGCGTCGTCATCCTCGGGCAGATCGTCGGCCGTGTCGTCGAGCGCGTGTTTGCCCGGTTCGTCGTCGAGAGGATTCAAGTCCGCGACCAGCTCGCGGGCGCGATGAATCACATAGCAGACGACTTCGAGGGCAATGTTCATGATACGAAACTGGAACCGCGCGGGATGTGTTTACCCGGGCATTGGACAGGATTTGAGGAAGGCTTTCAACGCCAGATCGGGCGTATCGGTGAAGATCCCATCGGCCTTGAGGCTCGCGAACAGACAATATTCCTTCGCCGGATCGCCGCCATAGCTCGCGGGCAGGAACTGCTTTTCCGGGCGGAAGGTATAGGGATAAACCGCGAGCCCGGCCTTGTGAGCGCGCGCGATGAGGTCCGTGGGCTTTCCGGCCTGGCCGGTCTTCACCGGCACGATCAGCTCCTTCGGCGCGCCGATGCCGTCGGCGTATTTCTTGATGCCGGCAAGCGCGGCGTCGGACACGTCGGCTTTGTCATCGAGCAGCTGAATGGCCTGGATGTTCGGCATCATCTCATTCAGCTTCGCGACGCTGGTCTTGTCGAAGGACTGCGTGATCAAGGGCGAGCCGGCGCGGTCCAGCGCCCAGGCTTCCATGATCTGCACCATCCAGCCCTCGACCGCGAAGTTCATGGCGCGGAAATAGTCGGCGTGTTTCAACTCGGGGATCACGCCGATGCGGCGCTTATGCGCGCGAGACAGGCTCGCGCGCGCACCGAGGACCTCGGCCAGGGTCGGGATCTCGTACATGTCGTTGTGGCTTTGATCGCGGAACGGGAACGGCTGGCGGGCGCGCAGCTTCTTGAACTCGTCGTGGGTCAAATCCTCGCTGAACCAGCCCTCGACGAATTTCCCGTCGAGCATCTTCTTGGTTTTCTTTTCCGGGAAGACCTCGGCGACGTTGGTGGTCCGGCTGAGTTCATGCTCATGGCGGGCAAACAGATAGCCGTCCTTCGAGGCCACGAAATCCGGCTCGATGAAATCGGCGCCCTGCACCACGGCGAGTTCATAGGCCTCGATGGTGTGATCCGGCAGATAGCCGCTCGCGCCCCGGTGCCCGATGATCAGGGGAAACTTGTCGCTCGGCCGCTGGGCCGAAGCGGATGTGGCCGCCAGCAGCGCCGCGACGATGATGACGTTCCGGATGATCATGGTTGCCGTCTCCGCGCCAAGAAGCCGCACATAGAAAGATGCCCCAGCCTGGGTTGCAAGCTGGGGCATAGTCTAAAGGACAGCCTCGGGGCCGGGAAGCGGCGCGGGAGTGTTACTCCGCGGCGACGATCTCGGCGTTTTCTTGACGCGCGGTCATCATCTTGTCGAAGTGCGACCAGACGCCGTCGGCGCCGTGCCAGATGCCTTGGGTGGCCGCCTTCGAGTATTCGGTCGCGCGTGCTTCGAAGAAGTTGGCGTGTTCGACGCCGTTAAGAATTTGCGACAGCCACGGCAGCGGGTGTTCCTTGATTTCGAACACGGCCGGCAGGCCCAGCTGGCCCAAACGCCAGTCGGCGACGTAGCGGATGTAGGCCTTGATGTCGTCCGGGGTCATGCCGTTGACCGGGCCCATGTCGAAGGCGAGGTCGATGAAGGCGTCTTCGAGGCCGACCACGGTCTTGCAGCAGTCGACGATATCGTCCTTCACCGGTTGCGTCAGCGTATTGGTTTCGCGCGCGAAGGTGTGGAACAGCTTGATGATGGCTTCGCAGTGCAGCGATTCATCGCGCACGGACCACGAGACGATCTGGCCCATGCCCTTCATCTTGTTCTGGCGCGGGAAGTTGAGCAGCATCGCGAAGGATGCGAACAGCTGAAGCCCTTCCGTGAAGGCGCCGAACATGGCCAGCGTGCGCGCGATGTCGGCATCGGTCTCGACGCCGAACTTCTGCATGTAGCTGTGTTTGTCGGCCATGGCCTTGTATTGCATGAAGGCCGAGAATTCGGCCTCCGGCATGCCGATGGTTTCCAGGAGCAGCGCGTAGGCGGCGATATGGATGGTTTCCATGTTCGAGAACGACGCGAGCATCATCTTGATCTCGGTCGGTTTGAACACGCGCGAGTAGCGCTCCATGTAGTTGTCGTTCACTTCCACGTCGGACTGCGTGAAGAAGCGGAAGATCTGGGTGAGCAGATTGCGCTCGTTGTCGGTCAGCTTCGCGGCCCAGTCCTTGCAGTCCTCGCCGAGCGGGACTTCCTCGGGCATCCAGTGGATCTGCTGCTGGCGCTTCCAATAGTCGTGCGCCCACGGATAGCGGAACGGCTTATAGCCGTGCGACGGCGTCATGAGGCCGGGAAGCGTCTTCGGCGTGATGATGTTCATGGCAGGCAGTCCCAAGATCTCGTTAGCGAATTGAACCCTCGCCCCCCTACTGGCAGGCCAGGCACTCTTCGTAGTCGGTACGACCGGTCGAGAGCGCCTTTTCGGGCCACGCGCGGGTGTTGTCCGCTTCAACGCCTGCGAACGCGGCGCGTTGCACGGACTTCGAGCGCAGGTAGTAAAGGCTCTTCACGCCAGTTTCCCAGGCGCGCCAGTGCAGCATCATCAGGTCCCACTTGTCGATGTCGGACGGCAGGAACAGGTTGATGGACTGGCCTTGGCAGACGAACGGCGAACGGTCGGCGGAGAATTCCACGACCCAGCGCTGGTCGATTTCGAAGGCGGTCTTGTAGACGTCCTTCTCATCCTGCGTGAGGCCGTTGAGGTGCTGGATCGAACCTTCGTGTTCGAGAATCGAGTTCCAGGTCCCGCTGTTGTCCAGGCCCTTCGACGCGAGCAGCTTCGACAGATACGGATTTTTCACCGAGAACGAGCCCGAGAGGGTCTTGTGGGTGTAGATGTTCGCCGGGATCGGCTCGACGCAGGGGCTCGTGCCGCCGCAGATGATGGAGATGGAGGCGGTCGGAGCGATGGCGAGCTTGTGCGAGAAGCGGGCCATTACGCCCGATTCCGCGGCGTCCGGGCACGGGCCGCGCTCTTCCGCCAGCGCCACCGAGGCGGCGTCGGCATGACGGCGGATATGCTTGAACATCTTCAGGTTCCACGACTTCGCCATGGCGCTTTCGAAGGGGATGCCCTTCTGCTGCAGGAAGCTGTGGAAACCCATGATGCCGAGGCCGACCGAGCGCTCGCGCTTGGCCGAGTAAATGGCGCGTTCCATCGAGGCCGGCGCGCGCTTGATGAAGTCCTCGAGCACGTTGTCGAGGAAGCGCATGACGTCGGGGATGAAGCGCTCGTCGTCCTTCCACTCGTCCCAGGTCTCGACATTCAAGGACGACAGGCAGCACACGGCGGTGCGGTCGACGCCCTTATGGTCGGGGCCGGTGTGCAGCATGATTTCGCTGCAGAGGTTGGACGTGGTCACCTTCAGGCCGAGATCGCGCTGATGCTTGGGCATCTGGCGGTTCACGGTGTCCGAGAAGATCAGGTACGGCTCGCCGGTGTTGAGGCGGGTCTCGAGGATCTTCTGCCACAGCTCGCGCGCGTTGACCGTCTTCAGGACTTCGTTGCTCTTCGGGCTTCTGAGGCCGAACGGGGTGTCGTCGCGCACGCACTGCATGAACTCGTCGGTGATGTTGAGGCCATGGTGCAGGTTCAGGCTCTTGCGGTTGAAGTCGCCCGAGGGTTTGCGGATTTCAAGAAACTCCTCGATTTCCGGGTGGTGCACGTCGAGGTACACGGCGGCCGAGCCGCGGCGCAGCGAGCCTTGCGAAATGGCGAGGGTCAGGCTGTCCATCACGCGCACGAACGGGATGATGCCCGAGGTGGCGCCGCAGTTACGGACCTTCTCGCCGATGGAGCGGACCTTGCCCCAGTAGGTGCCGATGCCGCCGCCGTTGGAGGCCAGCCACACGTTCTCGGTCCAGGTGCCGACAATGCCGTCGAGATTGTCGTTCACCGTGTTCAGGAAGCAGGAGATCGGAAGGCCGCGTCCGGCCCCCCCGTTGGACAGGACCGGCGTCGCGGGCATGAACCAGAGGCGCGAGATGTAGTCGTAAATGCGCTGGGCGTGCTCGAGGTTGTCCGAGTAGGCCGTGGCGACGCGGGCGAACATGTCCTGGTAGGACTCGCCGGCGAGCAGGTAACGGTCTTCCAGGGTGGCCTTGCCGAAATCGGTCAGCAGGGCGTCGCGGGTCCGGTCGATCCGGATGGACGGCACCACCTCGAGGGCGGCTGCATCTCTGGATTTAGGGGTGGGCGCCGGAGTGGCCGGCTGGACGGTGGACTGGTGGGCGGAAACTTTAGAAGCGACTTCGACAGCAACGTTCATTGAGACTACCCCTCGTACGACCTAAGCCCCCATCGCATGGCTTTACCCGAGAGTTAGAGAATCGTCCTCCAGGCCCTGACGTTAAGTCTTTGAAAGCGTTGACTTAACTGACTTGGGCAGGGGGTGGTTGAACCACCCGTGACCGGCGTTGGATTTCCTGATTTTCCCTCGGCGCCCTAGATCCGGTGGACCCGGAGCAACCTTGCTACGACATATGGTGCATCCGATCGGCGGGCAGGGCAACGCCGAAAACTTGCCCAACCACAAGATTTAGATGATTGACGCATGGGGGAAACTATACATGCGGCGCGCCGCTGCACTGCCCCCTAAAATTGTCATGCAAGAAACGCACGGCTGAAGTGAAACCTTCTTATTTGTCGAAACGAGTGCAATGCAGCATCTTTCGGCCAACACAGCGCCCTTGAGAGGCGGCGCCTCAGGGAAGGACAACACGAAATGACCGATCGCCACGCTCTTCTGACGTTCCTCGCGGACGAAACCCATGCGGCTCTCCAGCGCGCCCACCGCGCCGGCACGCAAGGCGCCGCGCTCCAGGAAGCCGAAGAACTGATGGCGATTCGCCTGAATATCCTGCGCAGACAGGACAACGAAGCGCAGCTCGAACTGCCGCTGGACATCAAAGCCGCGGCATAAGCGGCAAGGACCACGACAAAGCTGAAGGCCCGGTCGCAAGATCGGGCCTTTTTCTTTTGCGGCAAAGGCTTAGCCAGAAAAATAATTATATCAGAGATAATTTCCTTGAGGTTGCGCGGCGGGGCGAGGACTCTTTTTCCGTGCGCGCGTTAACCAAGATTCACCAGTCGTTAACGCGCCGGCGCAAGGATCGCCTCATCCGCTGGGGCCTACCTCCTCCCCTCCCCACACTCACCCCAGCCACCTCGCGGCGGGTCCATCACCGGACCCGCCGCTTTTTCTTTCCCGTAACCTCGCCCATAAGAAGCGATGCTCTATTTCGCCTACGGCTCGAATTTGAATCTGCGGCGCATGAAGCGTCACGCGCCCCGTGCGACCCCCGTCGGCGCGGCGCGGCTCGACGGTTACAAACTCGTCTTCCGCCGCGTCATCGATATCGTGCCGGATAAGAGCAATGTTGTGTGGGGCGCGGTCTATGAGATCACGCCGGCCTGCGAACGCGCGCTGGATGAATACGAGGACTTCCCCACGCTCTACCGCAAGGTCACCGTGCGCGTGGATGTCGGCGGCGAGATGAAAGACGCCATGGCCTACGTGATGAACGAGGAAGGCTTGATGAACGAGGAAGGCTTGGCGCCGCCTTCCATCGAATATGTGACTGTAGTCACGCAAGGCTACCGCGACTGGAAGCTCGATCCCGCCCCGCTCACGAAAGCGCGGATTGCGGTGCTGCATCCTCGGAAGACGAGCAAGCCGCGGCCTGGCGGCGGAGCTGGGCCGCTGTAAACAGGCTCATGGAAATAAGGGTCATGCCCGCGGCCATCAAGGTCGCCGCGGCCGCGCCCACCGCGCCGTAGTGCTTGGTCATCACCACGAGCAGCGGCAGGTACAGGACGATGATCACGACCGTGCCGATGCGCAGCGCGATGCCGGGACGGCCCATGGCGAACAGCGCCGGGTCCATCGGGAAGCCGCAGATCGTCAGGCCCGCCGATCCAATAAGCATCACCAGCGGCCAGTAGGCCCCCGCGAACGCGGCACCGAAGAACACGGTGAGGAACGGCGTTCCAAACGCCAGCGCGATCAGCAGCAGCACGACGGCCGCGCCGCCGCCCATGGCTCCGCCGCGCAGGATCAGCTTGGCGAAGTCATGCCAGCTGCCCTTGCTCCCGAGGCGCGCGAATTCGGGGTAAATCGACTGGTTCAAGAGCTCCGCCGGCTTCGAAAGCGCGGTCGCCACATCGCGGCCCACCTTGAACAGACCCGCCGCCGCGGGCGCGGCCACCCAGCCGACAATGAAGGTCGAGAGCTGCGAGGGGATCATCTGCACCGAGGCGTGCAAGGTTGAGATGATCGAGAACTTCCACAGGCCCGGGTGCCCCTGCGTGATGCCCTTCAAGGACCAGGTCCATCCTTTGAGGAATCCCTGGCGCACCGCTTCGCGCCAGCCGAGGAACACGAGCAACGTGCCTCCCGCCGCGCCGGCGATGAACCACGCCATCAGATAGGCCCAGAACGGGCCGTCGACCAAGGCAACGGCGGCGCAGCCCACGAGCCGCAGCAGCGGCGTCAGCACCGTCTGCCAGGCCAGGAGATCGAAGCGGTCGCACAGGCGCAAAATGCCCATCGGCGTCGCGATCATCGTGAACAGGATGAGGAAGCTGTAGAGCTGCGCGTAGCGAATGACGTCCGGCGACCAGTCCACGTAAGGCCCGACGATGGGCGCGAGGAACCAGCCCAGCGCGAAGCCGAACAGCACGCCCGCCACGTCCAGGAGGAAAGTGAATTTGATCAGCGACTGGAACGAGGCGATGTCCTTGCGCTCGAGGCAGATCGCGCCGTAGCGGATCACCGCCTGCCAGGACTGGAAGGTGGCGAACGCGATCAGCACCAGCACATACGTCTGGACCAGCACGATGATGCCGAAGCGGTCGATGCCGAGCGAATGGGCGAGCAGCGAAAGAGTCGCCAGGCTCAAAAGGCCGTTGGTGGCGCGGCCCGTCAGCAGCATTCCGGCATTCTTGAAGGTACGCCGCAGGATACCGTCCGAGAACCAGTGCCGGACGGTGCGCGGCAGATACAGCAAGGCGTTCATGGACGGTTGCGGCCCCCGACCCCGCGTCCCGGCGCTTTCTTGAGGCGCATTAGGCCCGTCGCCTTGAAATAAAACAACGGATAAGTCAGCAAGGACGCCCCCGCGCGGCAACCGGGGGGCGAGTTGGGACGTAAATAAACGACGCGGTTTGGGGGACAATCCATATGCCGGCTTTTTATCCGCTTCTGACCCTGATCTCTATTGTCGTTTTTGTAGGACTGGCGCGGCACATGGCCCTTGCCCGGAATAGGAACGTCCTCGGCTGGGTGGTCGCGGGCGCCCTTCTGCCGCCGCTCCTCATCATCCTCTACGTTCTCAAACCGGCCCCGCCCGAGGCGGAAACCGAGGACGACGCGGCCGAGGCCTAACCCCTACTTAGCCGCCTGTTCCAGGCTCATGTAGCGGCTGAGGTGCACGTCGGTCGCGTTGCCGCGCCACCCGCTCACCTTGTGCGCCACCAGATTACGCGTGGCCCCGAAATACAGCGGAATGATCGGCTGATCGGCCAGCATCACGCCTTCGGCCTCCTTCAGCACCTTCGCGCGTTCACCGAGATTTGAGGTCTGCGCCGCCTGACGCAAAAGGCTGTCATACGCCGCGCTGTCGTACTTCGCGTAGTTCGAAGCCGTGCTCGCGGAGTCCAGCACCGAGAGGAAGTTCGCCGCGTCATTGAAGTCCGCGAGCCAGGCCACGAACGCCACCTCGAACACGCCCTGGCGCAGATTGGAGAAATGCACCCGCCCCTCGGTGTTGAGCAGCGAGAGCTCGACGCCGGCGCGCTTCCACATGGCCGCGATCACCACCGCGATGCGCCGCAGCTCCTGATTGGCGGTGTGCGCATAGGTGAGCCGTAAAGGATTCTCCGGGCCATAGCCCGCCTCGGCCAGCAGGCGCTGGGCTTCCTTGAGGCGCGTCTCATAAGGCGCCGCGTCGAGATCGAGCACCGGCGGCGTATAGTTCGCGGTGGCCGGCGGCACGAAGGTCGAGGCCGGCAGCGCGCCGCCGCGCACCACCTTGCCCACCAAAGTATCCCGGTCCACGGCCAGCGAGAGCGCACGGCGCACACGCCGGTCCGCCAGCTTCGGATCGCGTGTATTCAGCGCGAGATAATAGGTCAGCAGCGACGGCGTCAGTTTCGCCTCGGTCTTCATCTCGCGGATGAGCTGCTCGGTCTGCGCCGAGGGGAACTCCATCACCATGTCGAAATCGCCCGCGCGGTACCGGGCCAGCGCCGCGTTGGTGTCGCCCGCCGGGTGATAGACCACACGCGCGAGCTTCACATTCACCGCATCCCGGTAATGCGCGTTCTTCTCGAGGGTGATGTGGCTCTGCGGCTCCCAGCCTTCCAGCGTGAAAGCGCCGTTGCCGACCATCACGCCCGGGCGCGTCCAGCCGTCGGGATTGTTGAAGGCCTGCGGCGGCACCACCACCGCGAAGGCCGCCGCCAGCAAGGACGGCAGATAAGGCACCGGCGCTTCGAGTTCGATCGCCACCGTGCCCGCCGCCGCGGTGACACCCAGCGCGGAGCCCTCCATCTTGCCGGTGTTCACCGCGCGCGCGTTCTTGATCGCATACATCTGCGCCGCCGCCGGCGCGGCCGTCTTCGGGTCAAGCAGGCGGCGGAACGACGCGGCGACCTGCTCCGGCGTCAGCGGCGCTCCATCGGACCAGGTCAGATTGGGACGCAGATTGAACACATAGCGCCGGTTGTCCGGCGACACCGCCCAGGAATCCGCGATGCCCGGCACCGGTTGCCCGTTCGCATCGAAGACCAGCAAGCCCTCGAACAGATCGAGCACCAGCGCCTGCTCGTACTGCGTGCTCGCCTTATGCGGATCGAGCGAACCCGGCTCGCCGCGCCCGGCGCGGTTCAGGGTTTGAGCCTGGGCCGCGATGCTCGCAAGCATCACGACACCCGCCACCGTCATCGCCCGAACACCCCCCACTGTCATCGCCCGCTTTATGCGGGCGATCCATCGCGCAACAAACGTCCGTGCGCCTTGAGGAATGGATTGCCCGCATAAAGCGGGCAATGACGGGTGAATATTCATCCAGGTCGCGTATCGCGTGCCACGTTATCCCGCCACTTGTGCGTCGAGCACCGCGAGCGCGGCGAGATTGACCAGGCCGCGCGCGGTCACCGAGTTCGTGGTGATATGCGCGGGCTTGGCGATGCCGAGCAGGATCGGACCCACATGCAGACCATGCGCGAGGTTGCGCACCAGGTTGAATCCGGTATTGGCGGCTTCCAGCGTCGGCAGCACCAGCAGGTTGGCGCGGCCCTTGAGGCGCGAGTTCGGGAAGATGCGCATGCGCAGTTCCTCGTTCAGCGCCACGTTGGCCTGCATCTCGCCTTCGACCTCGAGGTCGGGTTTCTGGGCGCGGATCAATTTGAGCGCGCGCCTCATCTTGCGCGAGGCCGCCGTCGGACGCGCGCCGAAGTTCGACGCCGCGATCAGCGCCACTTTCGGCGCGATCCCGAAATCGCTCACCTTCTGGGCGGCGCGCAAGGTCAGATCGGCGATGTCGTCCGCGTCCGGATCTTCGGCGACATAGGTATCGCAGATGAACACCGGCCCGTCGTCGAGGATGAGCAGGCTGAGCGCGGTGGTCTTGTGCACGTCCTTCGCCATCCCGAAGATGTCGGTGAGATAGCGCAGGTGCCACTGATACTCGCCGTAGGTCCCGCAGATCATGGCGTCGGCGTCGCCGCGCGCCACCATCAGCGCCGCGATCACGGTGCCGTTGGTGCGCACGATGGTGCGCGCCGTATCCGGCGCGACGCCCTTGCGTTCCATCAGGTTGTGATAGTGACGCCAGTAATCGCCGAACCGCGGATCGTCTTCCTGGTTGCAGATCTCGAAGTCCTTGCCCGGCGCCAGGCCCAACCCGAGTTTGCGCGCGCGGTGCGAGATGACACCCGGCCGCCCGATCAGGATGGGCCGCGCGAGGCCGTCGTCGATGAGCTGCTTGGCGGCGAACAGCGTGCGCTCTTCCTCGCCTTCGGCAAACGCCACGCGCTTCGGATTGGCGCGCGCCTTCTCGAACACCGGCTTCATCACGAAGGCGGAACGGTAAACAAACTGCTCCAGACGTTCCTTATAAGCATCGAGGTCCGCGATGGGGCGCGTCGCCACGCCTGAATCCATCGCCGCCTTCGCCACCGCCGGCGCGATCTCCGACACCAGGCGCGGATCGAAGGGTTTCGGGATCAGATAGTCCGGGCCGAACCGCAATTGATCGCCGCCGTACGCGGCGGAAACGACATCGCTCGACGCCCCGCGCGCCAGATGCGCGATGGCCTGCACGCAGGCGATCTTCATTTCGTCGTTGATGGTGGTCGCGCCCACATCCATCGCGCCGCGGAAGATGTAGGGGAAACACAGAACGTTGTTCACCTGGTTCGGGTAATCGGAACGCCCCGTCGCGATGATCGCGTCCGGCGCGGCGCCGCGCGCCAGGGCGGGCATGATCTCCGGCTCCGGATTGGCGAGCGCGAGGATGAACGGTCCTTTCGCCATGGACCCCACCATCTCCGGCGTCAGCACTTTCGGCGCCGACAAGCCCAGAAACACATCCGCGCCGATGATCGCCTCGCTCAGCGTGCGCATATTGGTGTCGGCGGCGTAGGCGCTCTTCTGGTCCGTCATGTCCTCGGTGCGGCCCTTGTAGACCACGCCCTTGTGGTCCGAGAGGATGACGTTTTCGCGCTTGAGGCCGAGATCGACGAGCTGGTTCAGGCAGGCGATGCCGGCCGCGCCGCCGCCCGTGGACACCAGCTTCACCACCGAAAGGTCCTTGCCGAGCAAGGACAGGCCGTTGATCACGGCCGCGGCGACCACGATGGCGGTGCCATGCTGGTCGTCATGGAAGACCGGGATCTTCATGCGCTTGCGCAGTTCGGACTCGACGATGAAACAGTCCGGCGCCTTGATGTCCTCGAGGTTGATGGCCCCGAAGGTCGGTTCCAGGCTGGCGATGATGTCCACCAGCTTCATCGGATCCTTTTCGGCGATCTCGATGTCGAACACGTCGATGTTGGCGAACTTCTTGAAAAGGACGGCCTTGCCTTCCATCACCGGCTTCGCGGCCAAGGGGCCGATCTCGCCCAGGCCCAGCACCGCGGTGCCGTTGGTGATGACGCCGACGAGGTTCGCGCGCCCCGTGACCGTATCGGCCTCGCGCGGGTCCTCGACGATGACGTTGCAGGCGGCCGCCACCCCCGGCGAATAAGCCAGCGCCAGGTCATGCTGGTTGACCAAGGGCTTCTTGGCGACGACGGACAATTTTCCCGGTGTCGGCTCGCGGTGATACTGCAGCGCGGCTTCAGTCAGGTCGGTCTTAGGTCCCGGCGATCCGGTATCGGGCATCTCTTCCCCCAAGGAATAATCAGCCAGACTATCGCGGCTGCGGCGCAAAGGGAATCATGGGGCGAAGGTTTTT
>JADZAK010000191.1 GCA_020852595.1 Rhodospirillaceae bacterium | reverse complement strand
TGCGCCGGCCGCCGCTGCGCCGGCCGCGCCGGAAGCCAAGACGGCCGCGGCAACGACGGCCACAACAGCGGCCACGGCCGCCGCTGACTCCGCCGCGCCGCGCCGCGAAGCGGTGGAAGAGGAAGAGGAAGAAGACGCGCCGCGCCGCAATAAGCCGAAGACCGGCCACAAGCCGCCGACGGTCAACAAGCGCACCGAACCGCGCCGCCGCTCGGGCAAGCTGTCGATCAGCTCGGCCCTCGAAGGCGACGATGCGGTCGAACGCTCGCGCTCCATCGCCTCCATGCGTCGCGCGGTCGACAAAGAACGCCGCAAGGCGCAGCTCAAACAACCGATGAATACGGACAAGGTCGTGCGCGAAGTTGTGTTGCCGGAAACGATCACTGTTCAGGAACTTTCGAGCCGCATGGCGGAGCGTTCGGTCAACGTGATCAAGTCGCTGATGAAACTCGGCATCATGGCGACGATCAACGAAGTCATCGACGCCGACACCGCGGAAATCGTCGCACAGGAATTCGGCCACAAGGTCAAGCGCATCACCGAAGACGCCGTCGAGGACTCGCTGAAGAGCGGTGAAGACGACGCCGCGGCGATGAAGACGCGCCCGCCGGTCGTCACGGTCATGGGTCACGTCGACCACGGCAAGACCTCGCTGCTCGACGCGCTGCGCTCCGCCAACGTCGTCGCCGGTGAAGCCGGCGGCATCACGCAGCATATCGGCGCCTATCAGGTGCGCACCGCCAAGAACCAGAAGATCACCTTCATCGACACGCCCGGCCACGAAGCCTTCACCGCCATGCGCGCCCGCGGCGCCAAGGTGACGGATATCGTCGTGCTCGTGGTGGCCGCCGACGACGGCATCATGCCGCAGACGGTGGAAGCCATTAAGCACGCCAAGGCCGCCGAAGTGCCGATCATCGTGGCCATCAACAAGATGGACAAACCCGGTGCCAATCCGAACCGCGTGAAAACCGACCTGCTCAGCCACGAAGTCGTCGTGGAAGACATGGGCGGCGAAACGCTGGCGGTGGAAGTCTCGGCGACCCAGAAGATCAACCTCGATAAGCTCGAGGAAGCGATCATGCTCCAGGCCGAACTCCTCGACCTGAAAGCCAACCCGAACCGCACCGCCGAAGGCTCGATCGTCGAAGCCAAGATGGAAAAGGGCGTCGGCTCGGTGGCCACCGTGCTCGTGCAGCGCGGCACCTTGCATGTGGGCGATATCTTCGTCGCCGGCGCCGAATGGGGCCGCGTGCGCGTGCTGATCAACGAGCACGGCAAGCAGGTGAAGTCCGCGATGCCGTCCGCGCCGGTGGAAGTCGTCGGTTTCGGCGGCACGCCGTCGGCCGGTGACGACTTCGTGGTCGTCGACGACGAAGCCAAGGCGCGTGAAGTCTCCGAATTCCGCCGCCGCAAGATCCGCGAGAAGGAACATGTGGCCTCGGTCGGCGGCTCGACCATGGAACAGATGTTCGCCAAGATCAAAGCGGGCGAAACGACCGAGTTGGCCGTGATCATCAAGGCGGACGTGCAAGGTTCGGCCGAAGCGCTGAACGGCACGCTGGCCAAGATCGGCACGGAAAAGGTGAAGGTGAAAGTCCTTCACAGCGCCGTCGGCCCGATCAACGAGTCCGACGTCACGCTCGCCAAGACCAACGGCGCGGTGATCATCGGCTTCAACGTGCGTGCGAACGCCCAGGCCCGCGAAGTCGCCAAGCGCGACAACGTGGACATCCGCTACTACTCGATCATCTACGAAGTGTCGGACGACATGAAGCTGCTGTTGACCGGCATGCTGGCGCCCACCTTCAAGGAAGCGTTCATCGGTTACGCCGAAGTGCGCGAAGTGTTCAACATCACCAAGGTCGGCAAGGTGGCCGGCTGCCGCGTGACCCAGGGCGTCATCAAGCGCGGTTGCAAAGTCCGCCTGCTGCGCGACAACATCGTCATCCACGAAGGCGATTTGTCGCAGCTCAAGCGCTTCAAGGACGACGTCAAGGAAGTCCGCGAAGGCTACGAGTGCGGCATGGGCCTTGCGAACTACCAGGACATTCAGGTCGGCGACATGATCGAATGTTTCGAAATGGAGCGCGTCGCCGCGACTCTTTAAAACCTCACTCGCCTCGCGCGCGCCGCTCATTTTTTGGTGGGGCGCGCCGAGGCGAGCGATTGCTTCTTCGAGGATTTTTTCCATGCCACGACAACGGCCAAAAGCGCCGGGCCAGCGGCAATTGCGCATCGGCGAAGAGATCCGCCATGTGCTGGCCTTCATCCTGGAGCGCGAGACTTTCCGCGATCCGGCTCTCGCGAACACCCGCGTCACAGTGACCGAAGTCCGGCCGAGCCCGGACCTGCGGCACGCGCGCGTTTACATCGTCCCGCTTGGCGGCGGCGATCCGAAGCCGATCCTGGAAGGCCTCAAGCGCGTGAAGCCGTTCCTGCGCCGTGAGCTGGCGAGCCGGCTGACCACCAAGTTCATTCCGGATCTCATCTTCTCCGCCGACACCACCTTCGACGAGGCCGAGCGCATCAGCCGCCTTTTGCACAAGCCGGAAGTCGCCCGCGACCTCGGCGAGGACTATGGCGCGACGGACGGCGAGGACACCCCGCGCCGGGATGATGGCGCGCAGCGCCGGGACGATGGCGCGCAGCGCCGGGACGAGGAAGAGTAGGCGTGGCCAAGAAGCCCGCCGGTGTCCCGGTCAATGGCTGGTTGGCCATCGATAAACCCTCTGGAATTACCGCCGCGAAGGTTGTCGCGCGGGTAAAACGGGCTTTGAACGCCCTAAAAGCCGGCCACGGGGGCACTTTGGACCCTTTGGCGACCGGAATCCTGCCCATTGCCCTGGGGGAAGCCACCAAAACGGCGTCTTTCGCCATGGATTCCAGCAAGACCTACACGTTTGAGGTCACCTGGGGCGCGGCAACCGATACGGACGACAGCGACGGAACCGTCATTCGGACCTCGGACAAAAGACCCGAAAAAGCGGCCATCGAGGCCATGCTGCCGCGCTTTACCGGCCTGATTCAGCAGGTTCCGCCCGATTATTCGGCCATTAAAGTGGACGGACAGCGGGCCTACGACCTCGCCCGGGCCAAGGAAGAGCTGAATCTGGCCGCCCGGACCGTCGATGTGCGCCGATTCGCGCTGACGTCCATAATTGACCCCGATCACGCGACCTTCGTGGTCGATTGCGGCAAGGGCACCTATATCCGGGCCCTGGTCCGCGACCTGGCCCAGGCCCTGGGAACCGAAGGCCACATCTCGGTCCTGAGGCGCACAAGGTGCGGCGCCTTCACCGAAAAAGGGGCGATTTCCCTGGAAAATCTGGAGGCGCTGGGGCATAAAGCCGCCGCTTCCGAGTACCTTCTCCCGGTCAAGACCGTGCTGGACGACATCCCGGCTCTGGCCCTGACGGAGGAAGAGGCCCGCCGCATGAGCCTGGGGCAAGCGATCGCCCTTTGGCCCGTTGTGAAGCGCACGCCCCTCACCGGCCTTGAAGAAGGCCAGACCGTGCAAGCGGTCTGCGGTGAAAGGCTGATCGCGGTGGCCGAGGTCGGGAACGGCATGGTCCGTCCCGTCCGTGTTTTGAATCACTGATCCAGAAGGAGTACCCGATGTCGATTACCGCGGAGCGCAAACAAGCGCTCATCACTGAGTATGCCACAAAGAAGGGCGACACCGGTTCACCGGAAGTCCAGGTGGCCGTTCTCTCCGAACGCATCAAGAATCTCACCGACCACTTGAAGGACCACAACAAGGACAACCACTCGCGTCGTGGTCTCCTGGTGATGGTCGGTCAGCGCCGCCGCTTGCTCGATTACCTCAAAGGCGTGGGCCCCGATCGTTATGAGAGCTTGATCACCCGTCTCGGACTGCGTCGCTAATTCTTGTTTCAGTCATGGCTGGTGGATGCGGACGGAGCGCCCTTGCATGTGCAAGTGGCGCTCGCCGTTTTTGCCAAGCAGCATCCGTGGCTGGGTGACGCGAAGCTGCCGCACATCGCCAGATGTGTGAGTGTGTTTAAGGCGCGCTGCAACGCGCGGGATCGAAATCTCGGCTCACTACCCTCTGACCGTTTTGAAAGTCCACATGGGTGGACCCCTGACGGTGAGCCGAGCGCACAATCCGGTGCCGGTCCAGGAGGAAGAAGGAAGAAAAACTATGTCTATGTTCAAAGTCACGCGTAAGGAGCTCGACTGGGGCGGCCGCAAGCTGATCCTCGAAACCGGAAAGATCGCGCGTCAGGCCGACGGCGCGGTCATGTGTACCTACGGTGAGACCACCGTTCTCTGCACCGCCGTTGGCGCGAAGTCGCCCAAGCCCGGCGTCGATTTTTTCCCGCTGACCGTCAACTACCAGGAAAAGGCTTTCGCCGCGGGCAAGATCCCCGGCGGCTTCTTCAAGCGTGAAGGCCGCCCGACGGAGAAGGAGGTTCTGACCTCGCGCCTCGTCGACCGTCCGATCCGTCCGCTGTTCCACGATTCGTACCGTAACGAGACCCAGGTGGTTTGCACCGTGCTCTCGCACGACCTCAAGAACGATCCGGATATCGTCGCGATGATCGGCGCTTCGGCCGCTCTGACGATCTCGGGCATCCCCTTCTTGGGTCCGATCGGCGCAGCGCGCGTCGGTTACGTGGACGGCCAGTACGTCCTCAACCCGAAGATGGATGAACTCGCGAATTCGGCGCTCGACCTCGTCGTCGCCGGTACGCGTGAAGGCGTGCTGATGGTGGAATCCGAAGCGAAAGAGCTTTCGGAAGACGTCATGCTCGGCGCCGTGAACTTCGGTCACGACCAGATGCAGGCCGTGATCAACCTCATCATCAGCCTCGCCGAAGCTTGCGCGAAGGATCCGTTCGAACTGACGGCGGAAGCGCCGGAAGTCGCGGTGGTGAAGTCCAAGCTCTCCGCGTTCTCCTCGGAACTCGGCCAAGCCTACACCAAGACCGTGAAGCAGGAACGTTATGCGGCGGTCGGCGATGTGAAGAAGAAGGCGATCGCCAGCCTCGGCGACAATGCCGCCGAACTCGCCGTCGCGGGCGGCATCTTCAAGCACATGGAAGCCGACGTCGTGCGCGGCAACATCCTGAAGACCGGCAAGCGTATCGACGGCCGCGACACCAAGACCGTGCGTCCGATTGAAATCGACGTCGGCGTGCTCCCGCGCGCTCACGGTTCGGCCCTGTTCACCCGCGGTGAAACGCAGGCCCTCGTCGTTGCCACCCTCGGCACCGGCCAGGACGAGCAGATCATCGACGCGCTGGAAGGCGAATACCGCCAGAACTTCATGCTGCACTACAACTTCCCGCCCTATTCGGTCGGTGAAGCGGGTCGCATGGGCTCGCCGGGCCGCCGCGAAATCGGCCACGGCAAGCTGGCGTGGCGCGCGATCAATCCGTTGCTCCCGGGCAAGGACAACTTCCCGTACACCCTGCGTCTGGTCTCGGAAATCACCGAGTCCAACGGTTCGTCTTCGATGGCGACGGTGTGCGGCAGCTCGCTGGCGATGATGGACGGCGGCGTGCCGCTGGCCCGTCCGGTCGCGGGCATCGCCATGGGCCTGATCAAGGAAGGCAACGACTTCGCCGTCCTCTCGGACATCCTTGGCGACGAAGACCACCTCGGCGACATGGACTTCAAGGTCGCGGGCACCGAAAGCGGCGTCACCGCGCTGCAGATGGACATCAAGATCACGTCCATCACCCGTGAGATCATGGAGATCGCGCTCCGTCAGGCGAAGGACGGCCGTATCCACATCCTCGGCGAAATGGCGAAAGCCATCACCGGCGCGCGCGACTCGGTCGCCGCGACGGCGCCGCGCATCACCACCCTCACCGTGCCGAAGGACAAGATCCGCGAGATCATCGGCACCGGCGGCAAGGTGATCCGCGAGCTGCAGGAAACCACCCAGACCAAGATCGACATCGAGGACGACGGCACCGTGCGCGTGGCCTCGGCCGACGCCGACAACATGAACGAAGCGGTCCGCCGTATTCGCGAAATCGTCGCCGAGCCGGAAGTGGGCGCCATCTACACCGGCGCTGTCGTGAAGATCATGGACTTCGGCGCGTTCGTGAACTTCCTCGGCAAGCGCGACGGCCTGGTGCACATCTCGGAGCTCGCTTCGAGGCGCGTGCAGCAAGTCGCCGACGTCGTGAAGGAAGGCGATGTCGTGAAGGTGAAGTGCCTTGCCATCGACGACCGCGGCAAGGTGAAGCTGTCCATGAAGCGCGTCGATCAGGCCACGGGCGCCGAAATCGACGTCGGCGGCAAGGACGGCGGCGAAACGCCTGCCGAATAAGGCGCGTGCGTAAACCGCTTCCTTTTCCATTCGTGATCGGCCATCGCGGTTCGCCGCGGACGGCGCCAGAGAATACTCTGGCGTCGTTCCGCCAGGCGGCCCGCGACGGTGCGACGTGGGTGGAGTTCGACGTCTCGCTGACATCGGACGGGCGGGCGGTGATTTTTCACGACGACGATCTCGACCGCACCTCGGACGGCACCGGCCCTCTGGCCGCGACGCCGTTCGATGCGTTGCGGAATCTGGACGCCGGCGGATGGTTCAGCCCCTCCTTCGCGGGCGAGCCGATCCCGACGCTGGAAGAAGCGCTCGAGCTGTTCCGTGAGCTCGGCCTTTCCTTCAACATGGAAATCAAGCCGGACCGCGGCCGCGAGGTGGAAACGGCGGAAGTCGCGCTGGCCATCGCGCGCGACTGCTGGCCGTCCGATTTGCCCGCGCCGCTGATCTCCAGCTTCTCGCGCGCTTCCGTGGCGACGGCGAAGGAAGTGCAGCCGGGCTGGCCGCGCGGCCTTCTGTTCGACCGCGTCACCGAAGACTGGAAAGACGTGGGCGCGCAGCTCGATGTCATCTCTTTTGGCGCCAATCATCAGCACCTGACCGCTGAGACGATTCGCACAATGCACGAAGCCGGTTACGGCGTGATGGCCTATACGGTAAACGACACCGAACGGGCTAGAACGCTGAAAAACTGGGGTGTGGACGGGATTTTCACGGACATTCCCGCCGCCATGCTGAAGGCTTTTACATGACGGCCCCGGCTTCACTCCTTGGTTCACTCGCACGGGCGGCTTATATTTCCGCCGGGAGCGTGCGGTTTGGTACAGTAGGAAAATGAAAGCACTAAATCCGATTGTTTTGGGCGGACAGGAAGTCCTGCCGATCATCGAAGGCGGTAAAGGCGTGAGCGTCTCCAACGGCCAGTCGTCCGGCGCTTGGGCGGCGGCGGGCGGCGTGGGGACCTTCTCGGGCGTGAACGCCGATTCGTTCGACGCGCGCGGTCTTGCGATCCCGCAGACCTATAAGGGCCGCACCCGTAAAGAGCGTCACGAAGAACTGGTCAAGTACGCCATCGAAGGCGGCATCACCCAGGCGCGCATCGCGCACGAAGTCCGCGGTAACGCGGGCCGTCTGCACATCAACATTCTTTGGGAGATGGGCGGCGCCGAGCGCGTGCTGTCCGGCGTGATGGAAAAGTGCCGCGGCCTCATTCACGGCGTCACCTGCGGCGCCGGCATGCCGTACCGCCTGGCCGAACTCGCCGCGCACTATGGCATCTACTACTACCCCATCATTTCCTCGGGCCGCGCGTTCCGCGCGCTGTGGAAGCGCGCCTATCACAAGTACGCCGAGTTGCTCGGCGGCGTGGTCTATGAAGATCCGTGGCTCGCGGGCGGACACAACGGTCTTTCGAACTCGGAAGACCCGAAGAAGCCGGAAGAGCCCTATCAGCGCGTCGCCGCGCTGCGCACCGTGATGAACGAGTGCGGCCTCCAGAACGTGCCGATCATCATGGCCGGCGGCGTGTGGTGGCTGTCCGAATGGGAACACTGGCTCGACAACCCCGAGATCGGCCCCGTCGCGTTCCAGTTCGGCACGCGTCCCTTGCTCACCAAGGAAAGCCCGATCTCCGACGAATGGAAGCGCCGCCTTGTCACCTTGCAGCCGGGCGACGTGCACCTGCACCGCTTCAGCCCGACGGGCTTTTATTCATCGGCCGTGCACAACGGTTATCTGTCGGAACTCGAACACCGCAGCGAGCGCCAGATCCCGTTCACGCCGGAACCCGTGGGCGCGCACGACACCGCGTTCAACATGGGTGTCCGGAAACGTGACGTCTATGTGACCGGCCCGGACAAGATGCGTGCGCAAGCCTGGCTCGATCACGGCTTCACCGAAGCCATGAAGACGCCGGACTCGACGCTGATTTTCGTCACGCCCGAAAAGGCCGAGGAAATCCGCGCCGACCAGATCGCCTGCATGGGCTGTCTGTCCGCCTGCTCCTTCTCCAACTGGTCGCAGAACGAAGAAGGCTCGACCGGCCGCAAGGCCGATCCGCGCAGCTTCTGTATCCAGAAGACGCTGCAGAACATCGCGCACGATGGAAACGTCGATGCCGAACTCATGTTCGCGGGCCACAACGCTTACCGCTTCGGCCAGGACCCCTGGTACAACGACGGCTTCGTGCCGACGGTGAAGCAACTGGTCGAGCGCATCTCGACCGGCTGGTAAATCGGGTTCAGCCCTTCATCACGGTTCTGATCTTGGCGTATTCATGTTCGAGTACGCCATAGATCACCGTACTCCACCATTTGCCGCGTGCCTGATGGACATCGCGCAACAGGCCCTCGCGCGCCATGCCGGTCTTTTGCATGATGCGGATGGAACCCTTGTTCTCCGGGCTGCACTGGGCGCTGACCCGGTGCATCTTCAATTGTGAGAAGGCCGCCTCGAGCAGCGCGCCCGTGATCTCGGTGCCGAAGCCCTGTTTCCAGAAACGCGGCGCGACGCCGAAGCCAAGTTCGGCCTGACGCTCGGCGGGATTGGTGATCTTGAGAACCGCCTCGCCGATGATTTCACCGGTGTCTTTGCGTGTGGCGGCCAGGAAGTAGGCCAGGCGCGGTTTCGCGGCCTGTTCATTCACAACCCACTTGAGCAGGGTATCGAGCTGCTGCGCCGTCGGCGCTTCGCTGCGCTGATACTGCCAATAGGCGGGATCGTTCACGTATTGGAAAACGGTCGGGATGTCGGCCACCACATACTCGCGGATGTGGAGGCGGCGCGTGGCGACCGGCAGGGAAAGCACGGGAACGACGTTCATACGCCGTGAATCGTACGCGACTTCCCGCGGAAGGATAATACCCTTCCGCTCTTTATATTTTGGGCCGGATCTCGTCCGCCCGCGCGCAAAGCGCGCGATTCAATAAATGCCGGCCTTCGCCCCGCGCGCAAAGCGCGCGATTCAATAAATGCCGGCCTTCGCCGGCAGCGTTCCACGCTTTTCGGGATCGCGCCGATTATCGCGCCAGATATTTTCCGATGAAGTCCTCGATCTCGGGGAGCGGGAGGCCCTTGGCCTTCAATTCGGCGCGAATGCCGCGCAAGTCGACATTGGCGTAGTTATGGATCGCGGCCGGGGCCTTCTCCGACGCATCGACGATACGGAAATCGAAATCGCGCACCGGGCCCTTGTAGACCTCGTAGTGGAGCAGCTGATCGACTTCGTTGTTGGGCGTGAAGGTCAGCACCGTGGGCTTCAGGTCGTAGAGTTCCTTGGGCTGCACATCGCAGGCCGCGGCGATGATCAGCTCATCGCCCGCCTGGCAGGTGCGCGCGGCGGCGCCGTTGAGGATGCAGCAGCGCGAGCCGGGTTCGCCGTAGATCACATAGGTCGAGATGCGCGCGCCCGAGTTCTTGTTCCAAATCTCGACGAATTCACACGGGTACAGGCCGGCAAGAGCGCCATGCTCAGGGTCCAGGGTGATCGAGCCGTGATAATGGAGGTCCGCGCCGGTGACACGAATGCCGTGGAGTTTGGCGCGGATGACTTTGATCATCGGGGAGACGCTCTTCTATGTGCGGTGCGAAATAGCGGGCGGCACCATACTTGTTTTGTCCCGTGGGTAAAGGCGGGGCCTCGCTTGCTTAGGCATAGCAGCCCACGTAAAGTCGAATGACGGGCGGAACATTTGATGAACATCCTAGGATTGTCTGACCTACTTGGAACAGCTGTCACGGGCGGTGCTGAAATCGACCTCAGCAAACCCGGGCCGGTCAGCTCGCGCACGCGGCCTCCGCCGCAGGTCGTCACGGCCGCTGTTACACGCGGCGTGTGCCGCTGGCTGGGCGATCTCGGCTTCTCGACACTGGTCGAATTCAAGCTCGGCAACGGCCGGCGCGCCGACGTGGTCGGCCTCAACGAAGCCGGCGCCATCCTCATGGTGGAAGTGAAAAGCACGCCCGAGGATTTCCGGGGCGACGCCAAGTGGCTGGAGTACGTGCCCTACTGCGACGCCTTCTCCTTCGCCGTGCCGCCGCACTTCCCGTGGCAGATCCTTCCCGAGAATGTCGGCGTGGTGATGGCCGACGCGCATACGGCCGCCATCATGCGTCCAGCGCCGCAGCATCCGCTGCATGCATCACGGCGCAAAGCGCTAACGTTGAGATTCGCTCTCGCCGCCGGCCAGCGGCTCGCGAATGTGGTGGACCCTAGGCTTTAGTTTCCGCCGCTGCCGCTTTGCACGTTTGCGGGTCTCCCGTGTACTCACACGGCGTCTTCATATCTGGGTCAGATATAACATTGCGGGCCGCGTTGACGCAGCCCCACGCTTCAGGGACGGGAACTTTCGATCCGCCGCAAGCTCCCACATGCTCGGACGACCGTCTGCGTGTTTCTGGGTAAGAGAATAGTATTGGTTCTTTTTCGAGGGTGAAATGAGGACGCGCGCCGGCGTCGCTGCGGAAAGCTGCAGCGGGTGGAGCGGCGCGGGAGATGTGAGGCAAAAGAAAACGCCGCCTGACGAGGGTCGGACGGCGTTCACGGTAGAATTAAAGTGTGCGCCTAAAGGCGATTTTTCGTCAACCGCAATAGAGCCCGATGATGCGCTTCTGCGCATCGAGTTCGACGTTCACGCGGCCCGGGTTGTGTTCCTTGGTGACGAGGACGCCCGGCGGCAGGATGCGGTAGGGCGGAGTGAGATTTTCTTCGCGCATGTACTGACCGGCGCCGGGCGCTTGCTGGCCTTTCGATACAAAAGTCATACCGAGCGCCGGCACAAGCACATGCCCGCGGCAGGGCACGAGCATCTCGGGCACCACGGGCTGGCGAATGACCGCGGGCGGCGACCCCGGCGGAACGATGCTGATGTCGCTGCGAAAACGCGGGAACCGATCGTTCGGTCCTTGTGCGCAGCTTGCCAGCATAAGCGCCGCAACGGCCGCGTAAACAAGACGAAGTGTGTGTCGCGTCATGAGCCCCCGCGTCATGAAACAGTCCGCGCGCCTTTCAGCGCGGTGATGGTGGCGGTGGTGGAGAACGACGGGACGAGATCGGCGAGCACAACACGTCCGCCGTAACTTTCCACGATATCGCCTCCAACAACAGTCGCACGCGAATAGTCCGCGCCCTTCACCAGCACATCTGGCCGCAAGGCTTCGATCAAGGCAAGAGGCGTATCCTCATCAAAGATGGTGACGAGGTCGGCCGAGGCGAGCGAGGCCATCACAGCCGCGCGAGCCGCTTCGGTTTGCACCGGGCGGCTTTCGCCCTTGAGGCGCTTCACCGAAGCGTCGGAATTGAGCGCGACCACCAGGCGGTCGCAAGCACCGCGCGCCTGGCGCAGCAGCGACACATGGCCCGGATGCAGAAGGTCGAAACAGCCGTTGGTGAAACCGACTTTAAGTCCGGCGCGGCGCCATGCGGCGACGCGCAGCGCGGCTTCGGCGCGATCGACGACTTTGTGTTCGACGCTGGCCAAACCGGCCTGGCGCATCGCGGTCACGACGTCCTGGACGGTAACGACCGCGGTGCCATGACGGCCAACCACCACGCCCGCGGCGATATTGGCGAGGCGCATGGCGAGCGGCAGCGGCGCGCTACAGGCCAGCGCCAGCGCCAGCGTCGCGATCACCGTATCGCCGGCGCCCGTAACATCGGCGACTTCGCGCGTCTCAGCAGGCTGATGATGGACGGCGCCATCGGCCGTGACGAGGGTCATGCCTTCGCCGGAGCGTGTGACGAGCACGGCGCCGACACCGACATCGCGGCACAGGCCACGCGCGGCGGTGACAAGATTTTCCGCGGTGTCGACGGGAAGGCCGGTGGCTTCCGCGAGTTCGGCGCGGTTCGGCGTGAGCACCGCCGCGCCCGTGTAGCGGCCGTAGTCGGTGCCCTTGGGATCGACGATGACCGGTTTGCCCTGCGCCTTGGCCGCCGTGATGATGGTCTGGGCGATATCGCCGGACAAAACACCCTTGCCGTAGTCCGACAGGATCACGGCCTCGGCGCGCAGGAGTTCGGAAGTAACCGCGCGCATCACGTCGGCGGCGTCGTTGGGTGCCAACGGCAGGCGGGTTTCCCGGTCGGCGCGCAGCAGATGATGGCCGTCCAGGCTGAAGAAGCGGTTCTTGATGGTGGTTTCGCGATGCCGGGAGACCCGCAGGTAGGGCTCCACGGGCAGGCGGGCGAGAAGATTGCTGACCTCTTGTCCTGCGCGGTCGTCGCCGATCGCGGCAACGAAAGCGCAAGACGCGCCGAGGGAGGCGATATTGCGCACCACGTTACCCGCGCCGCCCAGTTCGCTGGTCTCGCGGGTGATGCGCACCACCGGGACAGGCGCTTCGGGCGAGATCCGCTTCACTTCGCCGTAGGTCGAATGATCGACCATGACATCGCCCACGCACAGGACGCGCCGGCTCTGAAACTTGCCGAGGACCGCCGCCAGGGCGGCCAGATCATCGAGGGCGGGATCGGAGGCTGTGGTCATATCGGATTGTAACCGGAGGTCAAAAAGGTGGGTTCGACGGCTTTCGCGCGGGTCCGGGCTTATGATAATGGACGCCCCCATGGGAGACGATGGCGATACCGGGTGCGCCGGCTTAAGTCACCCGGCCAGAAAAAGAATATTTGTTAATCTTTTCCAAATGGTTACCGTTCACCATGGGGCCAAATGGGCTTAAAGTCGCACCAGGACCAGCTTCCGGCTGGGTTTTTAAACCGCCGGGGCGGATGGCCGTGGCGTGAAACTCGTAAGGGTTGAGTAACGCGGGACGATGAATCAGGGCGCCAGAGGCTATCAAGAGACTCTGCTCGTCGACACGCTCGACCGGATGCGCCGCAATCCGGAAGGGCGCAAGGTCGTGCACCTGCGCCTGTCCAAACTCATGCCGGCCAACCGCACGCCGGTGCGCATCAAGATCGTCACGCGCATGTTCCGCACGCTGGAAAGCGGACGCCAGGTGCAGATCTTCAGCCTGACCAACGACGATCTGGCGATGATCGTCGGCGGCGGCGCGCAACGCGACGTGAACAACATCATCCACCGGATCCGCAAATTGTTCGAAGGCGATCCGCTCACCCTCGACGACGATCAGGGCAATGACCGTTTTGTGGTCTGGTACGATCTGCAGCTCGACGCCGCCATGGCAATCCATGCCGCGCAGCTGCTGCGCCAGGAAGCCCAGAACGCTCAGCCCGACATCACCGCGCCGCCGCTCCCAACCGTGACGCCGGCAGCACTCGATGAAATCCACAAGAAGCTCGCCTTCCTGAACGTCGTGCCCTTCGTGCGCGACCAAGTGGCCATCCGCCTCGATCAGGAAACCAAGGCGCCGTCGATCGAGTTCTACGAATTCTTCCTGTCCGTCGGCGATCTGCAGCGCACCGTCGCGCCGACCTGGAACCTGTTCGGCGACCGTTCGCTGTTCCAGGATTTGTCGCGCACGATGGACCTGCGCATGCTCGACATCGTGCTGCGCCACCCCGACGCCCGCGGCGCACCCGCGCTCAGCCTCAATCTCAATCTTGAAACGATCTTCACCCCGACCTTCGGAAGTTTCCTCGAGCGCCTGGAGCAGGGCCAGAAAGTCATCGTTGAAGTCCAGGCCGTGGATCTGCTGACGAACTTCAGCATGTATCTCGACGCGCAGGCCGTACTTTCGAGCATGGGCCATGCAGTGCTCATCGACGGCCTTTCGACGTCTGCTCTCGCGATGCTCGATGTCGCGCTGATGAAGCCGGACTACGCCAAGATCATCTGGGCGCCCGAGCTTCTCGACATGATGGATCCGGCGACCAACCAGAGCGCGGCCTTCATTGTGCATAATATCGGCGCGGAGAAGGTCATCCTGTCGCGCTGCGATTCGGCCAACGCCCTGCAGTGGGGCCTTAAGACCGGCATCAGTGTCTTCCAGGGCCACTTCCTGGACGCCTACCGTAAGAAGGCGCCCGCATTGCAAGCGCGTACGAACCGGTCGAAGTAATGAGCATGGACCCGCAAACCGGCACCGCTGCACATCCGCTGGGCGCCAGCCACGAAGCGCGCTTCCTGGACGACTTGAAGTCGCTGGATCCGGGAAGCCGCGACCGCGGCGTCATCCGCCTGCACCTGTCGCGCCTGCTTCCTGAAAATCGCGACAAGGACAATCTGCGCAACGCCGAAACGGTGTTCGACGATCTTGCACGCACGCGTACCGCGCAGCTCTATCGCATGCGCAATTCGGATCTGATGGTGGTCTTCGAGAACCACGAAACCGCTTCGGCCGAGCGCGCGATGCTCAAGCTTCTGAAATTGTGGGAGCGCGATCCGCTCATCGCCAAGTTCAAGAGCGACGCACGCAAGAACCGCCTGTCGAACTGGTTCGACATGAATACGGACTACGACAAGCTGCTGACCTTCGCCATGCGCCAGGCGGCGAGCACGGAAAAGAGCGTGCGCAAGACGCTGCCCGAATTGATCGCGGCGCGCGAACTCCTGCGTAACAGCGCGGAACGCGGCACACCGCTGACGCCGACGGAACTCGGCAAGGCGGAAGATGCGCTCGCGCGCGTCGATCTTTCCAGCTTCACGCGCCGCCAACCGGTGTGCGCCTTTGTCGAAGACGGCAAGCCCGAAATCGTCTTCACCGAAGTGTTCGTGTCCATCGCCGACTTGCGCGAGACCCTGATGCCGCGCACGGACCTCACCATCAATCCGTGGCTGTTCCAGCGCTTCACGCAGACCCTGGACCGCCGCGTGATGGCGCAGATCGCGCGCCGCGAGGATCGCACCCTGGTGCGCGACGGGTTCAGCATCAACGTGAACGTATCAACCGTGCTGTCGGAAGAATTTCTGTCCTTCGACGACGACTTCGCGCCGTCCAGCCAGGACGTCGTGCTTGAAATGCGTCTCGAAGATATGTTCGCCGATCCGGGCAGCTTCGCCTTCGCCCGCGATTTCGTCACCGAGCGCGGCTACCGCATCTGTATCGACGGCCTCAATCTGTCGACCTTTCCCTTCGCCGATCCGAACCGCCTCGGCGTGACCTACGCCAAGCTCAACTGGGCGCAGGAAATGACGGCTTATGGCGGCACGGAGCAGGGTCAGCGGCTCAAGGAAATGATCCGCGAACGTAAGAAGGGCCGTACCATTCTCGCGCGCTGCGATTCCGAAGCGGCGGTGAAGGTCGGCCAGCAGATGGGAATCACGTTGTTCCAAGGCCGTTACATCGACGCGCTCGCGCGTGGCATTCGTTAACGCCTTTATTGATTTAAGAGCCTGTAACGGTTTTACGGTCGCTGCCTTACTTCGGGCGTACTTCGCCGCAACACTCGCCCATCAACGGAGGCTAACATGACGAAATCCATTTCCCGCAGGCAGGCGAGTCTCCTGATGGCAACGCTGGCCGCGAGCGCCGCCGTGAGCGGCGGCGCCAAAGCCGATGACGTGCTCGACGCGCGTCACATCCTGGATGAAGCCGCGATCACACTGACCCGCGTGCGCGAGGAGCTCAAGAATTCCGGCGACATGGACGACCTTTTGCAGCGAAGCAAAGGCGTCTTGATCATCCCGTCTTATTACAAACTCGGCTTCATCGTCGGCGGAGCTTACGGTGACGGTGTTCTTTTGAAGCGTCAGCCCGAAGGCGACTTCGGCGATCCGGCTTTCTATCGCATGACCGCGGGCTCGCTCGGCCTGCAGGCGGGCATGAATTCGGCTTCCGTGGTGTTCATGATCCTGACCGAGAAGGGCCTCAGCGCCGTCCTCGACGATGAATTCAAGATCGGCGCCAATGTCGGCATGACCCTTGGCACGTTGGGTGTCGGCGCGGAAGCGGCCACCACGACGCATGTCGGCAAAGACATCGTCGCTTATTCGCAGAGTAAGGGGTTGTTCGCCGGCGGCGCTTTCGAAGGCGCGGTGATCAAGCCGCGCCGGGACTGGAACGCGGCCGTCTACGGCGTGGGCAACGACAATCCCTCCGCCATCGTGCAACGCAATCAGCTCGGCGCGGCGACGAACCTCAAGGATATCCTGTCGAAGAACGCCTACCCGGCGCAAGCCGCGCCGGTTCCCGGAACGCCGTAACGCTTAGGACGCCGGCGCTTCAAAGGTCGACGGCGCTTTCACGATCTCGCTCGCGCCTTCGCGCGTCACCTGCATGATCGCGAAGCCGCGCTGCGACAGGCCGTTCGGCAGGAAGCGAAAGATCCCGTCCACGCCCGCGAAACCCGAAGGATTGGTGATCGCCTCAGCCGAGAACGGCTGTGGATAATCGCCACGCGCCAGCACGGCGGCGAGGGCGACCGCGTCATAACCGTGGCTGGCGATGCCCGGCGCCGCGCGGCCGAACAGATCGCGGTAGCGCACGAAGAACTGGCGGTTCGATTCCTGCGGCGGAGCCGGATAAACGCCGCCCACCATCACCGGCTCACGGCCCAGACCCGGCGTGTTCCACAGCATCGTGCCCAGAAGCTGCACACGCCCGGAATCGATGTCGTAGAACGGCAGCAAGGTCGCGGCTTGGGTGAGGCGCGTGCCCTGGTCGGGCAGCAGCACCGCTTCGAAGTCCACTTCGCCGATCGTCTCGAGGCGATTGAGGCGCTCCAAGGCAAGTTGCGAGATCTCGTCTTCTTTGCCCGCGAGCTCGGCCTTCTGCGCCTCAAGCGCCTGCTTGCGGCGATCATAGGCGGCGAGGTCGCGCACCACGTCGTTCAGATTCGAGCCGTCGGCATTGTAGTACGCCACGTTCGTCACTTGGCCGCCGCCGGCGGGCACATAACGGTTGAAAGCTTCGACCACCGCACGGCCGTAATCGGACTCCGGCGCGAGCGCGGCAAAGCGCGTCAGGCCTTGCGCGCGCGCATAGGCGATCATCTGGCGCACCTGTTCCTGGACGAGGAAGCCGAGCACGAACACACGCCCGCCCGCGATGGCGGGATCGGTGGAGAAGGCGACGATGTTGACGCCCGCGGCGTCGGCGGTCGGCGCGATGGCGCGCGCTTCGCCGGAGAACAGGGGGCCGAGGATGAGCTGCGCGCCGTGCGACAGCGCGCGCTGCGCGGCTTCGGTCGCGCCTTCCGGCGTGCCGCCGGTATCGTAAGCCTGCAGGACAAAGCGTTCATCGGCCACGTCGAACAGCGCCATCTGGGCGGCGTTGAGCAGGGCCTGGCCGACCGGGGACGACGGGCCCGTCAGCGGCGCGAGCAGCGCGACGCGCACGAGGCCATTGGCGTCAGGCACGGGCCGTTGCGGCATCGGGCCGCCGGCCACGGGCGGAAGCGGCTTCACGTCGCCGCCGAGACCAGGGATAAGCTGATTACGCCCAAGCACACCCCGCCGGTCGGCGGGTGCGTTCAGCGTCGAGGTCGGCGCACCCGAAGCCTTGGCAGCGGCGGGCGGAGTCTGCGAGGGTGTCGACGATCCACCGGCGCACCCGGCCAGAAGACCGGCGGCGAGAATGGTGGCCAGGAAGAATGGCTTCAATGACACGAAACGAGTCCTCACATCAGAAAGCGGGTGAACCGGTCCTATCGTCCGGGGCCGAACCTACGGCTGGGATAGCCCTGAATCCAGGCCTTTATGTGGTCGCGACGCCCATCGGCAACCTAAATGACATAACGGCGCGGGCCCTTGCGGTGTTGCGGGGCGCGGACGTCATTGCCTGCGAGGACACCCGCGTGACAGGGGTGTTGCTTCACCGCTTCGGGATCGCCACGTCCATGATCCCCTACCACGACCATAACGCGGAGCAAGCCAGGCCCAAGTTGATGGCCCAGCTTCAGGCGGGCGGGCGCGTCGCGCTCGTGAGCGACGCCGGAACACCGCTGATCTCGGACCCCGGCTACAAACTGGTGCGCGCCTGCGCGGATGCCGGCGTCCCGGTGATCCCGATCCCCGGCCCTTCGGCGCTGCTGGCGGGGCTGGTCGTCGCCGGCCTTCCCACGGACCGCGTCATGTTCGCCGGCTTCCTGCCGCAGAAACCCGGCGCGCGGCGCGGCGAGATCCTTGAGCTGAAAGACCTGAAGGCCACGCTGGTGTTCTATGAGTCCGCGCAGCGCCTGCCTGAAACCCTGGCGGATTTGAACGCGGTCCTGGGGCCAAGGCCCGCCGCCGTGTGCCGCGAGATGACCAAGCTGTACGAAGAAGTGCGGCGCGGCACCCTCGCCGAGCTTGACGCGCACTACTCAGCCGAGGGCCCGCCGAAAGGCGAGATTGTGCTCGTGATCGGCGGCGCGCCCGATGTCGTAACATCGGCCGAAGACCTGGACAGCGCGCTGCGCAAAGCGCTCGCGACCATGACGGTGCGCGATGCCGCCGATGTGGTGGCCGAGGCGTTCCAGGAACCGCGCCGGCGGATTTACCAGCGCGCGCTCGAGCTCAGCAAAGATGACCGCGCCTAACACACGGCTTGAAGCGGAGCGCCGCGGGCGCTTCGCCGAAACCTTGTGCGTGTGGAGTTTACGGCTGCGCGGCTGGCGCATTTTGGAGCGCCGGCTGGTTGGCAAACGCGGGACGGGCATCGGCGAGATCGACATCGTCGCCCGGCGCGGCAAAGTCATCGCCTTTATCGAGGTCAAAGCGCGCGCCAACGAAACCGCGGCGCTGGAAGCGGTTACGACGGCCCAACGTGCGCGTATCGCGCGCGCTGCCGAAATTTTCATCGCTCGTTTTCCGGATGGCGGCGATTGCGACGTCAGATTCGACGTCATGACCGTCAGCCGCTTGTTACCTGTTCATCTGATGGATGCCTGGCGTCCGTAATAACCCGAGTGGAAAGGCGCGCCGAATTGCGTTACGTGTCGTGTATGGCCAACACGGCGACCATAAAAGCGGCGCTCGGACATATCGCGGCGCAAGCGGACGAGGCGATCGATATCGCCGATATCGCGCTCGTGCTCGCATCGTTCGATCATCCCGCCACGGATCTCAAGATCTACCGCGACCATATGCGCGAGCTCGCCGAGGCGGTGCATACGGCGATGCTCGAATCCGGTTTCGATGTCGACAATCCCGGACCGGAAGAGATGGCCGAAGTGCTGTCGAACGTCATCGCGCGCGACTTCAACTATGTCGGCGACGAAGAGAACTACAACGATCTCGACAACGCCAACATGATGCGTGTGATCGAGCGCCGGCGCGGACTGCCGGTGTCTCTCGGCATCCTCTATCTCGCCGCGGCGCGCGCGCAAGGCTGGGTCGCCGCCGGTCTCAATTTCCCGGGCCACTTCCTGGTGCGCCTCGAAAGCCGCGACGGACGGCGCGCCATCATCGATCCGTTCTACAACGGGCGAGTCATGGAAAGCCGGGCGCTGCGCGAGCTGCTCAAGCTGGTGCGCGGAACGGCGGTGGAACTCGATTCCAGCCATTACCGGCCCGTCTCGAACCGCGACGTGCTGGTCCGGCTGCAAAACAATGTGAAGACCCGGCGCATGGAACTCAATGAGGTCGCCGGGGCCCTCGAGGCCGTGGAAGCCATGCAGATGCTGGACCCCGAAAACGCCTCCCTCTGGCGCGAGGCGGGGGTCATGCATATGCGCCTGGGGCACCTGAAACACGCCGTGGAAGCCTTTGAAGGTTTCGTGGCGCGAACCCCGGAAGGCGCGGACCGGCGCAAGATCGCACAAGTTATTGAAGAACTGCGCGAGCGCTTGCATTAAAAGAGTGTCCTTGCACACTTCGCCAAAGCCCAAACCGGCAGCCCGAGGGACAATGACACTTCAAGTCGCCATCCAGATGGACCCGATCGAGTCCATCAACATCAACGCCGATTCCACTTTTGTGCTGGCGCTCGAAGCGCAGAAGCGCGGCCATACCTTGTACCATTACCTGCCGCGCAAGCTGTCGTTCCGCGAAGGCCGCGTGATCGCGCGCGCGCAGGCGCTGAGCGTGCGCCGCGAGCTCGGCACTCACTACGACCTCGGCCCCGAACGGGAGCTCGACCTGCGGACCATGAATGTCGTTCTCATGCGCCAGGATCCGCCGTTCGACATGGCCTATATCACCGCGACCCATGTGCTGGAGCACATCCATCCCAAGACGCTGGTGGTGAACGATCCGGTCCATGTGCGCAACGCCCCGGAAAAATTGTTCGT
>JADZAK010000190.1 GCA_020852595.1 Rhodospirillaceae bacterium | reverse complement strand
CCGCCGCTTCGGCGGACTTAGGCGTGCACGGCACAAGGAAGTTGCGGTTGTCTTCGTCCACCACCTGCGAAGCCGCCGTCGCCGCCGTCTTCTGGTAGATCTCCATCTGCGCCGCCGTCACCCCCGCAAACGACGTGCCCACACTCAATAGCCCGTCCATGCGCGTCACCGGCGCGAACGACGTCGGCATGCTGATGCCGGGGCCGAATACATAAGACAGCGTGTTGCGGTACTGCTCCGCCGTCATCAGCCGCATCCGCTTGGCCGTCGCGTCACCCGCGGGCTCTTGCGGGCCCGACACAGCCGCTACAGCCGGAGCCTTCGCCGACTCCGGCGCCGCAGGGCCAGAACAACTCGCCAGGCCTAAAGCGGCGAGCGCAACAAATGCAGTCGTGTACTTGCCAGCGCGTGCGCGCCGAACCTCACCAATCGAACGCACCAACTTCTCCTCCCGAAACGCCACTTATGCAGTCAAAATAACTACAGAAGTGGTGCATTAGAATGACACCGGTCTCCTTCGAGGACTAGCGATTCCATATCATGACTTCCCTCCCAAGAGGTCATGCGCGCCGGTCGCCGAGGCCGGACTAACTGCTTGTATAACAAGGAAAATCGCGCTTTATGGAGGGCGCGGACTGTTACACGTTCAGATTGCGTCCGGACGTGCTTTCGCACGATCAACGGAAAAGATGTCATACAACTGGGCCAAAATCTGCAAGAATCATGCAAAAATTTGTTGCTGCGCTGCAACAATGGGGCGGGACCGCCCGGCTCTTCACAAATGACTGATCGCGGAGCGCGGCGCAGCTTTTAACTCCCGCCCAGATAGATAAAGCGCACGATAAAGAGCGCGGCGAGCAGCAAGAGCAGCCAGTCGGATTTTTGGATCTTCCCGGCCAGCAATTTCAGAAGCGCGTAGGCCGTGATCCCGAAGGCGAGTCCGTTGGCGATGGAAAAGGTCAGCGGGATCATCACCAGGGTCAGGAACGCCGGGATACTCACCATGAAGTCATCCCACTCCAGTTCGGCGAGCGGCGCCATCATGAGACCGCCCACCAGGATCAGCGCCGGCGCGGTCGCATAGACCGGAATGAGCTGCGCATAGGGCGCGGCGAACATCGCGAGCAGGAACAACACACCCGTCACCACGGACGTCAAACCGGTGCGGCCTCCGGCCTGCACACCGGCGGCGCTTTCGACATAGCTCGTGACCGTGCTGGTGCCGGCCATGGAGCCGACGACGGTCGCGGTGGCGTCGACGAGGAGGATGCGGTTGAGCTTCGGAATGCTGCCGTCCGGATTGACGAGGTTCGCGCGCTTGACGACGCCGACCAGCGTGCCGATGTTGTCGAACAGATCGACGAACAGAAACACAAACACGATCTCAAGAAGTCCGAGAGTCGCCGAGGGCGCAAAAATGCCGGGAATATCGAGCTCAAGCACGGTTTCGGTGATCGCGGAAACATCGTAGGGCTGGGGCTGCAGGCTCGCTTGGCCCAGCGCCCAGCCAAGACCGGTGACCGCGAGAATCCCGATGAGCACGGCGCCGCGCACTTTCCACACATGCAGCGCGACGATCATGATCAGACCGGCCAGCGCGAGCGCCGCGCCCGGTGCGCGCAGATCGCCGAGAGTCACCAAGGTCGCGGGACTGGCGACGACGATACCCGCGTTGTGAAGGCCGATGAAGGTGATGAAGAGCCCGATGCCGCCGGCGATGGCCGGAAAGAGAAAGCGCGGCACGGCGGCGATGATGAGCTGGCGGATGCCGGTCAGAGTGAGGATCAGGAAGGCGACGCCGGAGAAGAAGACACAGCCGAGCGCGACTTCCCACGGCACGCCCATCTGCTTGACCACCGTGAAGGTGAAATAGGCGTTCAGCCCCATGCCCGGCGCCAGCGCGAGCGGGATATTGGCGCTGAGGCCCATGAGGATGGTGGCGAAGCCGGCGGAGAAGCAGGTGGCGGCCGCCACGGCAGCGATCGGCATCCCGGCCTGGCCGAGAATCGCCGGATTTACAGCGATAATGTAAGCCATGGCGAGGAACGTGGTGACGCCCGCCAGCGCTTCGGTGCGGATATTGGTCCCGCGTTCGGAAAGCTGGAACCGCCGCTCGAGAAACGCGGCCATCGCTGAGTGTGTCACGGCAAGCCCCCTCGCCCATATCCCCGGACCCAACCCTAGCATAACGAATGCATCCCGCTAGACTGCGCCCCGCAAGTCCGATCCTGGAGCCGACGTGAGCAGCAAAGACATCGAAAAGATCTACATCTCCGGCAACGACCTTTTGCGCGATTCCATGGCGCTTGCGATGCAGGTGCTGCGCAGCGGGTTTCGTCCGACGCATATCGTCGGCGTGTGGCGCGGCGGCGCGCCGGTCGGCATCGCGGTGCAGGAAGTGCTCGAGTATCACGGCCTCGACACCGATCACATCGCCATCCGCACCTCGTCCTATTACGGCATCGATCAACAGGCGGCGCTGGTGAAGGTCTACGCGCTCGATTATCTGGTCGACACGCTGCGTCCGGAAAATTCCGTGCTGATCGTCGACGACGTGTTCGACACCGGGCGCAGCATCGAGGCGATCCTCGCCGAACTCGCCAAACGCTGCCGCAACAATCTCGCCAAGGACATCAAGGTCGCCACCGCCTACTTCAAACCCTTGCGCAACAAGACGCGGTTGAAGCCCGACTTCTATGTGCACGAGACCGACAAGTGGCTGATCTTCCCGCACGAGATCAAAGGCCTGACGCGCGAGGAGATCCTCGCGAACAAGCCCGTCGACGCGAGCTTTTTCGAGGTATAGCGATGCTGGAAGACCTCGCGCTCCAGACCGCGCGCGCCCATCAGCAGGCGGGGCGCTTCGACGACGCGCGCAAAATGTACAAACAGATCCTCGCGCGCAATTCCAAGCATGTCGAAAGCCACGCGCAACTTGCGCTCATGGATTTCGCGCAAGGGCGCACCCAGGACGCGGTGAAGGAAAACGAGCGCGCCTTGAAACTGCGCCCGGACATCGCGGGGCTGCACAACAATCAGGGATCGTTCCTGCTCACGTTGGGGCGCTTCAAGGATGCGGCGGCGAGTTTCGAGCGCGCGCTGCGCCTCGATCCAAAGGATGCCCAGGCGCGCAACAACCTCGGCGGCGCGCTTTCCAAAATGGGCCGCCTCGATGAAGCGCTCGCCAGCATCGACGCCGCCATCGCCCTGGTTCCCACGTATGCGAAGGCCTACTCCGACCGCACGATGGTGCTGACGCGCCTGGGGCGCTTCATGGACGCCGTGGCGAGCGGCGACAAGGCCGTCGCGCTTCAGCCCAATCTCGCCGAGGCGCACGACCACCGGGGCGTGGCGCTGCTGCAACTCGGACGCTACGCGGAAGCGATGGCCGGTTTTGACGCCGCCATCGCCGCCGACGGCGGCTTTGCGCTCGCGCATAGCAATCGCGGCGTCGTGCTGGACCTCATGAAGCGCACCGACGAGGCGCGAGAGAGCTTCCGCCAGGCGCTCGCCCTCGATCCCAAGCTGCAGCTTGCGGCAGGGCCCGCGCTGAATCTGCGCATGAGCCTTTGCGACTGGAACGGCGCCGCCGAAGACGGCGCCTTGATCCTGGCGCGAATCGACGCGGGCGAACTCGCAAGCCTGCCCTTCAATGTGCTCTCCCTGCCGTCGTCCGCCGCGCAGCAGCGGCGCGTGGCCGGGCTTTACACCGCCCTCATATCCCCGCGCCGCGTGCCCGCCGCCGTCCCGGCGCCGGCGCCGGCGCGCCGGCTGAGGATCGGATATTTTTCAGCCGACCTCGGCGAACACCCGGTCGGCCATGCAATCGCCGGCGTCTTCGAGCGGCATGACCGCGCACGGTTCGAAATCTCGGCGTTTCAAATCGCGCCGCTCAAGCCCGACGCCCTGCACGCGCGGCTGCGCGCCGCCGTCGACCATTTTATAGATGTGAGTTCCCTGTCCGACGAGGCCGCCGCCGCCATGGCGCGCGACCTTGGTCTCGACATCGCCGTGGATCTCACCGGTTATACCAATCACGCCCGATCCGGCATTTTCAGTTACGGCGCAGCCCCCGTGCAGGCCGCCTGGCTTGGATATCCGGGCACGCTCGCGAACGAGGCGATTCCTTATCTCATCGCGGACAACGTCGTCATTCCCGAGGCGCGCCGCGGCGACTATGCCGAGAAAATCGTCGCGCTGCCGTCCTGCTTTTTTCCCCCCGACGACCGCCGCGCCATCGCGCCCGCGCCATCGCGCGCGGACGCGGGGCTGCCGGAAACGGGTTTCGTGTTCTGCAGTTTCAACACCGCCTACAAGATCACGCCGGCGATCTTCGAGATCTGGATGCGCCTCGTGGCCGCCGTACCGGGCAGCGTGCTGTGGCTCGCGATCCGCAATGAAACCGCGCAACGGAATCTGCGCGCCGAGGCCGCGCGGCGCGGCGTCGATCCCGCGCGGCTGGTCTTCGCACCGCATGCGCCGATGGATCAGCACCTCGGCCGCCATGCGCTTGCCGGCCTCTTCCTCGATACGGCGCCGTTTGGGGCGCATTCCACGGCGGCCGACGCGCTCCAAGCCGGATTGCCGGTGCTGACCCGGCCGGGCGAAACCTTCTCGGGGCGCGTCGCGGCCAGCCTCGTCACGTCGCTCGGGATGCCCGAACTGATCGCGGCCGGTTGGGCGGACTATGAAACGAAGGCCCTCGAAATCGCCCGCGATGCAAAGCTGGCGGCGGACGTGAGGGCAAAACTCGCGGCCAATTTGAAGAGCGCCCCGACCTATGACACGGCGCGTTTCACGCGCGCGCTCGAGGCGGCCTATACCGCGCTGGCGGCGCGAACGGGACAGCCCCCGGCCGCCCTTACGATCTCGCCGCACGAGGCGCTTTAGGCGGCTTTGCAGAGGAGCTAAAATAGGGCCGGCTTTAGAAGGAGGCGACCATGGCAGGACCGTTGAGCAGGCGCACCGCGCTTGCGTTCTTGAACGCGGTTGCGTTCGCCGGACCGACCAGCCTTTTTGCCCGGCTCGCGGCGGCGCAGGACGCAGCGCCCCCGGCGCCGTTGCCCGGAACCGATCCGGGCCCCCAGCTGCTCGGCGCGGCAATCGACAAGGGCGCGCGCATGTCCGTGCCGATCTCCATCGGCGGCCAGGGACCGTTCCCCTTCATCGTCGATACCGCCCTTGAGCGCACGATCATCGCCACCGAGCTGGCGGCCGAACTCAAGTTGGCCGACGGGCCCAGGACGACCATTCACACCATGACGGGGCGCGAAAACATCGCGAGCGCGATGCTGCCGCCGCTCGAAGTCAACGGCGTGCGCCTTGCGCCCAAGGCCGCGCCCAAGTTCAGCGAGCGCAACATCGGCGCCAAGGGCGTGCTGGGGATCGACGCCCTGAAATCCCAGCGCATCGTCCTCAACCTGCGCACCGGGACGATGACGATGAACGCCGACCCGGTGGTGGATAAGGATTGGGAGGGCGAGACCATCACCGTGACCGCGCGCAGCAAGCTCGGCCAGCTCGTACTCACCAACGCCGGCATCGGCACCGACGACGACGGGATTTCGGTGATCATCAATACCGGCTCGGAAACCAGCGTCGGCAATCAGACCCTCAAGCGCTTCATGCAGCGCACCGGCTCGCTCTCGGACTTCAAGATGGCGACCCTCATCAGCATCACGGGGGAGTCCACGCCGGTCGACTGGGTGGTGGTGAAGCGCCTGCGCGTGGGCGGCATGGTGGTGGCGAACCTGCCCATTGCCTTCACCGACGCGCAGCCGTTCCGGCGCCTCGGCCTCAACCGCGACCGCGCGCTGCTGCTCGGCATGGACGTGCTCAAGCTGTTCGACCAGGTCGCGCTCAACTTCCAGAAGCGCACGGTGCAGTTCTTCTGGCAAAAGCCGGGCAAGAGCGCCGCTTAAAAGGACCTAATGGGGCTCGACGCTGCGCGGCGCGTTGGACAATTCGTCACGATCGTCCGCGCCCGGCGGAAAGACCGCCGATGCGGCATCGCCGCAGGCCGCGATGGCGGCTTCAATGCCGGCGCGCACGCGGCCCGCGGCAAGGTCTCTCGTGAGATCGTCCATGATTTTCCGCCACGCGGTCTGCGGGATGCGCGCGGCAAGTCCCGGCTCCGGCACGATCTCGGCATGATGTTCGGCCAGCGCGACAAAAATCAGCAGGCCGTTGGCGGCCGAGGTGCGGCCCGCCACGAGCTGGGCGAACTCGGCGCGCGCCAGATGCTCGGCGGCTTCCTCGCGCACGGCCCGGGGGGCCGTGAGAATACGCAAGGGCCGCCATTGGAGCGCGAGCGCGGCCACGATGATCGCCGTACCGGTCGCCAAAAAGGCCGTGCGGACGTGCAGGTCCGGCATGAACACCGCCAGGACGCCGAAGACCAGAAGCCCGAACAGCGCGGCGTAGGGCAACGCATAGAGGCGGTAATCGTCGCACATGTCCGTCACGCACAGCACGATCTCGGCGCTGGTGCGCTTTTCGGCGGCGGCGACGGCGCGCTCGAGTCCGTCCTTGTCGCCTTGCGTCAAACCTACCATCGCCCGCTCGCGCCTCCGCCGCCGAAGGACCCGCCGCCCCCGCCGAATCCACCGCCGCGCCGCGATCCGCCGCGCCAGACAGTGGGCGCACCAAGCACCAGGGGCCAAACGCCCCTGCGGCGTCCCATGAAGCGGGTGATGACGAAAATGACGATCAGGACGGTAATGACCGGGAAGCCGCCGGGATCCTTAGCGCGCGCGCGCGGCGGCTGCGGCGCCGCGTCCGGGTCGCCGCGCAGAACAGCCAGGATCGCATCAACGCCGGTCACGATGCCGGCTTCCATGTTCCCCGCGCGAAACTGCGGGCGGATGACGTTTTCGATGATAAGGCGGGACGTGGCGTCCGTGAGCGTGCCTTCGAGCCCGTAGCCGACTTCAATGCGCACGGCGCGCTCGTTCGGCGCGACCAAGAGGATGGCGCCGGTGTTCTTGTCCTTTTGGCCGATGCCCCAGGCGCGACCGAGTTCCACGCCGTATTCGGCGATGTCGCGCTCATCGAGCGAGGCCACCGTGGCAACGACGACCTGCTGGCCGGTCGACTGTTCGTGGGCCTGGAGTTCCGCGGCCAGCGTCTGCTCCGCCGCCGACGAAAGAATACCGGCCTGATCGACCACGCGCCCGGTCAGCGGCGGAAGCGAAAGACCCGCCGCTTGTGCTGTGCCCGTTGTGACGACGGCAACAACTACGAGCAGAAGCGTGAAAACAAGACGCCGCATCAGAATTTGACGGCGGGCGCCTGCTGCGCGGCTTCGCTGGCGGTGAAGGTCTCCTTCACCTTGGCGTCCGGATAGAGCACGGCGGCGACAAAGCGGCCGGGGAATGTCCGCAGCTCGGTGTTGTAGCGCTGCACGGTGGCGATATAGTCCTTGCGCGCGACCGCGATGCGGTTCTCCGTGCCTTCAAGTTGAGATTGGAGCGCGATAAACTGCTGGTCGGCCTTCAGGTTCGGATACTGCTCGACCACGACCATGAGGCGGGCGAGCGCGCTGGTCAGCCCCGCCTGGTTCTCCTGGAACTGGCGGAAGGCCTCGGGATCCTGGGTCACGTTTTCCGGAAGCTGCATGGACGTGGCCTTGGCGCGCGCCGCGATGACGGCCTCGAGGGTCTGGCTCTCGTGGGCGGCGTAGCCTTTCACGGTCTCCACCAGATTGGGGATCAGGTCGGCGCGCCGCTGATACTGGTTCTGCACCTGGCTCCAGGAGGCTTTCACCTCCTCATCGAGGCGCGGCACCGCATTGATGTCACACCCCGCGAGCGCGAGCACGGTGAAAAAGACCGCAAGCAGACGAACGAGCATGAATTTCTCCCTTGGCGGAACGGCCGCCAAGTGTGCCATGAAATGACCCCTGAGGGAGGGGGAAGTTCGCCCCCGCCGCGCCTTCCGCGGTTCGCAAAAGTTTCATCATCCGTTCCGAGATACGTTCCCGAGTTTCCCATGACCCGCCCCGTCCGCACCGATTACCGTACGGCTACCAGCCGCGCCGCAGAGAGCCGGGTGCTTTCCTTGTGCGGGCAAGGCGTGGTGCTGGGACTGGGCGGCGGTCCCTCGCGCGCGCACCCCGGGGTCACAAATCTCAACATCGGGCGGTACGAGAATGTGGATCTGGTCGGAGATGCGCATCGCTTGCCGCTGGCGGACGGCAGCATCACGGCGGTTCACTGCGAAGCGGTGTTCGAACATCTCGAAGACCCGCAAGACGCGGCAAGTGAACTGTTTCGCGTGATGAGGCCGAACGCGCTTGCCTATGTCTGCACGCCGTTCCTCCAGCCGTTCCACGGCTACCCTTCGCACTTCCAGAATTTCACCCACCTCGGACAGAAGCGCCTGTTCGAGCGGGCGGGCTTCAAGGTGCTCGAGTGCGGCGTGTGCGTGGGCCCCGCCTGGGCCATGAGCACGATTGTCGCGGCCTTCATCGCCCAGTATGCGCCGCGCCTCATCCGCTGGCCCGCGCGGGCGATGTGGTACGCCGCCAGCCATATGTTCGTGCGCCCGCTGGACCGCTGGCTGTCCGCGCGCGCCGACGCCTATGTCGGCGCCTCGACGACATATGTGTTGTTGGAAAAGCCGGAGTGCGCGTCTTAGGGCGCGAGCTGTCGCCTTAAAACGGACCACCTTGGGCCGGATTCTACTCCAAACCGAAGGAGTTCTCGGGGCTCACGTCAGATAAAGTCGCGGGAACCACCGATCAACGACTTCCATTGGGAAGCCCAGGCTCACCGCACTACGAGATGTCGGCGATACAAGAATTCCCTTCTCAATAAGACGATTGAGAACCTTTCGAGCCTGCCGCTCTTCATAGCCGGTAATTTCGGGAGCCTTACCGCGCGCGTACTCGCCCGCCATGACGGCTTCCCGGACAAGAGACCATGATCCTTTGAACAGCCGGTGAGCGTGAACCTCTTCGTTTATGTAAATTTCTATGCGTCTCAACAGCTCTTCCGGCTCAAGAAGGCTTTCCATGAACGCAACTTGATCCACACAGGTCGCCAAGAAGAACATGCTGAAGCGTTCAAGGCCGGCGAATGTAAGAGTTCCCCTGCCATCCAAATCATCGCGGCGGGGCTCATCCGCATCCATAAGACTGGCTTTATAAGCTTCCACATTTCTCGCCAATCCGCGCGAGACTGACCACAGACTGCTTCCAACACCTAGTTCCAGCAACTGTGCATGTGAAAACAGACGAGCGACACGCCCATTGCCATCATAGAACGGGTGAATCCAAAGCAACCGATGATGGGAGGCGGCGACGGAGATAATGCGCCGCAATTTTGAGAGGTTGCGTCCATAAGCCTCCTCAAACCGCGTCAAGAACTGCGGAAGATTCTCGGCTTCGGGCGGAATGTGCTGACCAACTCTGACATGACCGTCGCGCATTTCACCCGGAACGACATTTATGCGCTCTCCTGTGTCGGGGTTCTCAAGCCAAAGCAGCTCATCAGGCAAGCGTGAACAGAACTCCTTATGCACCCAAAGGATGAATTCCCTGGAGACAACCGGAGCTGGCGCATCGCCTCTGTCTATCATCTCCTGAACTTCGATGTGCGCCCGCGCTTCGAGTTGGAGAACGCGCTTCTTCTTATCCTTTGAATAATCGTTCTGCATCGCCTTCGCGATGTCGATAGGCGTCGTGTTGTGCCCCTCAATAAGATTGCTGTAGTAGCAATTCATTGAACGCACCAAGTCTCCGACACTGCGGCGAACCACGGGGTGAAGGCGTGCAGCAAGCGCGCTCGATTTAGCCACCAGGTCGGTCGCTAGATCGTCCAGGTCGCGCCGGCCCTCTTCCGGCATCATCGGTTCCATTAAGGCTATGGAATCGGCCATGTCTTCCGTTTTACGTGCCGGTTTTTATGTCGGTATTTTATGATTTATTATCAATATAATAACATGGTTTATGGCTGATTAAAATGCCGGTTATTATGCCGGTTTAACTCGCCCGACACCGGAGCCATTGTAAACTCCCAGCGACCAAAACGGCCCTTGAAGCGAGATTCCGGCCAGCAATGCCCCTTCAGCGAACACACGTTCCGGCACTATTGGCGTGCCGCGGTGCTGAAGGCTGGCCTGGACGGACTCACGTTTCACGGGCTGCGCACGACGGCTGCGACGGTGCTCGCCGAGTGGTGTACCGACGCGCGGCTCCAGGCGATCTTCGGCTGGCGCGATCCGAAGCAAGCCGCGCACTACCGCCGCCTCGCGCAGAACAAGAAGCTGGCGGCGAGCGGCATGGCCGAATGGGAACGAAAACTGACCGGAGTGGAAAACCGGCGCTGACTACGCTGGAAAACACTCCTTTTGTTCACGTTCCAAAAGGAGGTCTAAGTGTTTGATTTTGTGGATGGTGGGCGCACCAGGACTCGAACCTGGGACCCGCTGATTAAGAGTCAGCGTCTGGGCTATAGCGCCCAACACCCCTCAACACAAATTTCCTTATTTTCCGCCGCTTTTCTGCATTCTTGCTGTTGGGGAGTGCTGGCATTTTTAGGCACTTTTTGGTATCAAGTGTGCCCAGATTGTGCCCAGACTTTCTGCCCATATCCCTACGTTTTCCCAGCAAATCAGCCGGTTTTCACATGGCGAATATACAGAAGCGCGAGAGAAAAAACGGAACTATTTTCCGTGTCCAGGTGCGTATCAAGGGCTTTCCCGTACAAAACAAGTCCTTTAAGCGCCTGACCGACGCCAAAATGTGGGCGCAGCAGACCGAAGCATCCATCCGCAAGGGCGAGTTTCAGAACGTCATTAAGACCGCGGGCAAGAAGACCCTGGGCGAGGTCATCACCCGCTATCGGAAGGAAATCCTGCCCCGGAAGAGCGAGGGCACCCAGCGAGCCGAAAGCACCCACCTGGACTATTGGGAGGCCGCCTTTGGCGAGTACGCCCTGTCCAATATTGAGACAGACAAGATTGAAGAGCGGATGGCCGAACTTGAGGCCCAGGGTTACTCACGCCGGACAACGGAACTCAAGGAAGGTCAGAAACCCACCCTTCGGCGCAGGAGCCTCCGCACACTTAAATACTACCGGCACACCTTAGCCATGCTTTTCAAGCTGGCCAAAAAGTGGAAGTGGACGGGTTCAAACCCGGTCGATGGCGTTAACAAGATAACGAAGCTACGCAATGAGCGCGTCCGCTATCTCAGCGACAAGGAGCGGGAAGCCCTGCTCAAAGCCTGCAAGGCGAGCGAAAGCAAGCAGCTCTACCCTATCGTTGTGTTCGCCCTTTCGACCGGCGCACGCAAAGGCGAGATTATGAACCTGACGCTGGCCGACCTGGACTTAACACGCAATCGCGCCACGCTTAGGGAAACGAAGAACGGCGAAACACGCAGCGTGCCGATCGTTCCGCATCTCCATGATTTGCTGACGAAGGAACTCAAAAGCGCTAAGGCGCTCTATAAGGAACTGGCACTAAAGAGCCAAACGCAGTGGCTTTTTCCAAGACCGGACGGCCAGGAGCCGATTTACTTCCGAAAGGCCTGGTACAACGCACTTGAGAAGGCCGGCATAGCGGACTTCCGCTTCCACGATTTGCGCCACAGCACAGCCTCATACCTCGCAATGGGCGGGGCAACGCCCTTAGACATCGCGGCCGTACTCGGTCACAAGACTTTGCAGATGGTCAAACGCTACGCTCACCTGAGCGAAGCTCACACTTCTGCTGTCGTGAATAAGCTGGGTGAACGCATCTTTGGAGCCTCAAAATACCAGTTTCGGAAACCGCGTAAGCTATTGAGGAAACTATAAAAAAGCCGGGTTTTGTTGAAAATACTGGACGTTTTTTCAAAAAATCCTATATTGAATGCGGCCCACGAAAGCGGGCCATTCTGCTCTAAGCCTACCTTTTTGCTTTTTGAAAACCCCATAGAGAGAACATGCTGCATGAAAATCTGCGCACAGTAAAAGACCTCGCCAAGGAAGCTAAGTGCTTCTCAGTCGGAAAAATCAGATGGTGGATTTTCCACGCTGATACAAACGGAATGAAGTCGGCGATAGTCAAAATTGACGGTCGCATCTACATCGACATCACAGAATTTTGGAAGTGGCTTGAGACAAAGAGACTGGCGCCGCGAATGAAGGCCGCCTAACTCGCCGAACCAGAACCCCGCAGGAAACTGCGGGGTTCTTTTTTGCGTTAAGAGACCGCAGGCTGCATGCCCGCTGCTCGATGTCTTTCGAGCCAACGCTCGAATGCCTGACGATCAATATAGATGCGCCGCTTCATCCTGATTAAACACACGTTGAACCCATTTGTGACCGCATTGAATATCCACCATCGAATAGTGGATTCAGTAAATGCAGGATTGAGCGTTGCGAGCTGTTTAACAGTGAGCACGTTTGTCATGTCCATACGCCGATACCTCATAGATAGTTGTAGTTGCCTATCTATGATGTGGGGGTGGACACGTCACAATTGTATACTACTTTCGAGCAGTTGATATTTAGAGCTTCACGCCACTAAGCATCGCGCGGTTCATCTTATCGACAACTGTAGCGCTGTGAGCCTCACTTAGGTGAGCGTATCGTTTCACCATCGCTAGCGTCTTATGGCCAAGCATTTCAGCAAGTTCTAGCAACGATGCGCCAGCCATTGCGGCATAGGAGGCCGCGGTGTGGCGCAAGTCGTGGAACCGAAAGTTCTTGATGCCCGCATTGTCTACTACCTCACACCAGTAAGTATCGAACGTGCGGACGTGCCATTTACCCGTCTGTATGAAAATGCGGTCGTCATCACCCGCCTTGTTGCGCTTTTTCCTCAAGGCGACCAACAATGATAGCGCCCGGAATTTTAGGGCAACAGAACGCCTCTCGCCGTTTTTGGTGT
>JADZAK010000189.1 GCA_020852595.1 Rhodospirillaceae bacterium | reverse complement strand
GGCGTCGGCGAGCACATGGGCGTAAGCCGCTTCGCGGTTATGGTCGCGTTTGTGGGCGTGATGTTCGGCGTGATGATGGGGCTCGTGCTCGTGAGGCTCATGCTCATCATGATCGTGCGTATGGTCGTCCTTGAGCAGTCCCGCGCTGACGATGTTCACGAGCAGCCCGATGACGGCCACGACGATCGCTTCGGTGAAGGCGATGGCCACCGGGTTCGCGAGACGCTCAACGGACTCGACCGCCATGATCAGGGCGACGACCCCGAGGAGGATGGCGCTGGTGAAGGCGGCGAGATCGCCCACCTTCCCGGTGCCAAAGGTGTAGGCCGCGTTCGCAGCGTGCCGGCGGGCGTAGGAATAGGCAAAGACCGCGACCGCCAGGACGGCCGCATGGGTCGACATGTGCCAGCCGTCGGCCAAGAGGGCCATGGACCCGAAAATCGACCCGGCGGCGATCTCCGCCACCATCATGACAAGGGTGAGGATCAGGACCAGGCGCGCGCGCCCGGCGTTCCGGCTCTGGTCCGCCATGACCAGCCGGTGAGGTTCGCGGCAGGGGTGGGTTGCGTCCTTCATGTGACTTCCAAGGTTACGCCTATGATATAGGCACGGCCGGACACTTGGTAACCCCCGCCGCCTTCCAATTTAAGGGCGGCTCGCCCATCATGACCTCATGAATAAAGCTTTGAAGATCGAGCGCCGTCCCTCCGTCTGCCCGCATGATTGCCCGTCGGCCTGCTCCCTCGATGTCGAGGTGATCGAAGGCAACAGGATCGGGCGCGTCCACGGCGCCCCGTCCAATACGTACACCGCCGGCGTCGTTTGCGCGAAAGTCGCGCGTTACGCCGAGCGTATTCATCACCCGGACCGTGTGCTCCATCCGATGAAACGGGTGGGGCCGAAGGCCTCCGGCCGGTTCGAGCGCATCTCCTGGGACGAAGCGATGGACACCGTCGCCCGCAAATTCCTGGACGCCGAACGCGGCTTCGGCGCCGAAGCGGTGTGGCCCTACTACTACGCGGGCACCATGGGCTACGTGATGCGCGACGGCATCAACCGTCTGCGTCACGTCAAGCGCTACTCGGGCCAGTATTCCACCATCTGCACCGCCAGCGCCTACGCGGGTTTCGCCGCCGGCGCCGGCAAACTCGCCGGCCCCGATCCGCGCGAGATGGGGGTGTCGGACTGCATCGTGATCTGGGGCACCAATCCCGTGCACACCCAGGTCAACGTCATGACTCATGTGGCGCGCGCGCGCAAGGAACGCGGCGCGAAACTCGTTGCCGTTGATATCTACATGAACCCCACCATGAAGCAGGCCGACCTGGCCCTTCTGGTGAAACCCGGCACCGACGGCGCGCTCGCTTGCGCCGTGATGCATGTGTTGTTCCGCGACGGGCACGCCGACTGGGACTATCTCAACCGATACACCGACCATCCGAAGGAACTCGAAGCGCATCTCAAGACGCGCGATCCCGCCTGGGCCGCGGGGATCACCGGACTTTCGGTCGAGGAGATCGAAGCCTTCGCTCTTCTGATCGGCGAGAACAAACGCACGTACTTCCGCCTCGGTTACGGTTTCGCGCGCCAGCGCAACGGCGCCGTGAACATGCACGCCGCATCCTGCATCCCGGCCATCACCGGCGCGTGGAAGTATGAAGGCGGCGGCGCCTTCCACATCAACACCGCCATCTATCATTGGAACAAGCATCTCATCGAAGCGCATGAGACGATCGATCCCTCCGTGCGCCGTCTCGATCAATCGCAGATCGGCCGCGTGCTGACCGGTGACGCCGCGGCGCTCTATCGCGGCGGCCCCGTGAAGGCGCTTCTGATTCAGAACACCAATCCCGTGACCGTCGCGCCCGAACAGGAGCTCGTGAAAAAGGGCTTCGCGCGCGAGGATCTTTTTGTCTGCGTGCACGAGCAGTTCATGACCGAGACCGCGCGCATGGCCGATATCGTCATCCCGGCCACCATGTTCATGGAGCACGACGATCTCTATTCCGGCGGCGGGCACCAGTATTTCCAGATGGGCGCCAAGCTGATCGATCCACCCGGTGAATGCCGTTCGAACCACGAGGTCGTCTGCGACCTCGCGCGCCGCGTCGGCGCCGTACATCGCGGCTTCGGCATGACTCCGCGCGAGATCATCGACGAGACCTTGAAGATCTCCGGCTGGCAGGGTCTCGAGGTCCTGGAGCGCGAGACACATATCGACGCGCAGCCGCCGTTCGAGGACGCGCACTATCTGAAGGGCTTCGCCCATCAGGACGGTAAATTCCACTTGAAGCCCGATTGGACAACGGTCCCGGCGCCCAACAACGGCGCCATGGGGCCCTGGCGCGATCTCCCCGTCTTCCCGGATCACTTCGGCGCCATCGAGGCTGCCACCGCGGCGCATCCGTTCCGCCTGGCGACAAGTCCCGCGCGCAACTTCCTCAATACGACTTTCACCGAGACCCCGACGTCCAAGGGCAAGGAAAGGCGCCCCGAGGTCATGATCCATCCCGCCGACGCGGAAGGTTACGGCGTCGCGGACGGCGATCTCGTGAGGCTCACCAACACGCGCGGCGCGGTCCTGATCCATGCGCGGATCTTCGACGGTGTCCGGCGCGGCGTGCTGATCGCCGAATCCATTTGGCCGAACGCCGCTCATGTCGGCGGCAAGGGAATCAACACCTTGACCGGCGCCGACCAGATTGCCCCCTTCGGCGGCGCGGCCTTCCATGACAATCGTGTGGCGCTTGAAAAGGCCCCTTCTGAACCCGTGGTCCCGTAGTATCCTGGCCCCTCCAGGAGGGAGGCTCCGGATGCATAAGTTTGCGACAGCGTGCGTGATGCTGCTTATTCTCGCCGGCGCGGCGCCGCTCATTCTCGATCGCCCGGCGCGCGCGGCCGAGGACGGCTACCGCAATACGCCGCTGACCCTCGAGGGCATCGGCAAGTCCTACATGGGACGCGATATCCCCTACATCATGGGACATGAAGGCGCCGACTGGCTGGAGCGCCGCGAGCGCGGCGAGGAAGAGGGCACCGCGCGCCTCATCCCGATGCTCAAGCTGAAACCCACAGATGTCGTGGCCGATATCGGCGCCGGGACGGGTTACTTCACGTTTCGATTGGCCGGCGAAGTCCCCGAAGGCAAGGTTTACGCGGTCGATGTGCAGCCCGAGATGCTTGATCGTATTCGTGCGCGCATTCAAACAAACAAGACGAGGAATGTGGAGCCGGTGCACGGCAGCATCGCTTCGCCGCGCCTTCCGTCCAATACCGTCGATCTGATGCTGCTGGTCGACGCCTATCACGAGTTCGCGCTGCCGCGCGAAATGGCCACGGCGATGGTGTGGTCCTTGAAACCGGGCGGCCGTCTCGCGCTCGTTGAATATCGCGGTGAAGACCAGAACGTCCCGATCAAGTCCCTGCACAAGATGACGGTCGAACAGGCGCGCAGGGAGCTCGAGCCCTTGGGCCTCAAGTTCGTCAGCGTGAACAGCACGGCCTTGCCCAGGCAGCACCTCATGATCTTCGAGAAGCCGCGCCCCGAATGACGCTTGACGCTGCGCTTCAACGCATATCCCAGGCGACCGGGCCCGCCCTTGTTGCAGTCGCGCATACGACTGCGAAGCAGTGGCCGTCCGAAATCCTTGCCGCGCTTCAAGAGCGGTTGGGCCGTACGCCGGAGGACGACGAGCTGCGTGTCGAGCTGCTGTCGATCATCGCCGTCATTACCGAGAGGCGGCGGCGGCAGGAACAGGGTTTGTCCGTCACAAATGGCGTCAGTCTCAAGGATCTCGGATACACTTTCGCGCGCGCGGAGTTGGAAGCCGTAAGGGATGCGGCGAATACCGTGCTTCAACGTACGGGCAGCGCGAACATGGCGATTGCGCTCGCCGAGTCCTGCGTCGGTCTTGGAGATCTTGCGGGTGCGGAGCGCATCTATGCCGTTCTGCGCGCCGAGAATGTCGAAAAGCTCACGTCGTGCACGACGTTCGACAAGAAGTTTCACGCCGCGCTGGGCGCCGCCGCGGCGCAAGGGTTCACGCACCTTCCTCAAGTGCGTCCTCTGATGGAAAAAGCCGAAAGCTGTGAGCGCGTGGTGTGGGTCGCCTGCGATCGCCGCTACTTCGAGATCTACGGCGATTGGTTGCTGGATTCATTTGCCGCCCGGTGCGGCGGCGCCAAGCTTGCCTTGCACATCATGGATGTCGGCCAGGAGGGCGCGGCGATCCTCACACGATTGAAGCTCTGCGCCGGCCATATTCACCAGGTCACGACGGAAGAGACCGGCCGCACCTTTGAGGCGGCGCGCGCCTACTACCACGCGGTGCGCTTTATCCGTTTTTATGAGTTTCTGAAGACTCATGCGGGCACGGCATGGCTTTGGGACTTCGACACCGTCGTTGGCGACGATATCACGCCTCTCTTCAAAGCCATGACCGGCAATGATGTCGGGTTATGGATCATGCCGGCGCGGCGCGAGCCGCGGAGCATGATCGGGGCCGGGTATGTCGGCGCCCGCGTGTCGCCGCAGGTGCTCGACTACTTCGGGCGTGTCGCCGCCTACATCGCGCATTTCACCGAGATGGATCAGCTCGCCTGGGGGATCGATCAGGTCGCGCTATACGCCTGCCTTGCCTGGACCGCGGCCAAATTGCGCATCGTGCCGCTTCCCGAGCAGGTGTTCGGGCGTCCGGACGCGATGCTGCTTGTCGCGAAATAGAAGGAGCTAAGCGACGGGTTGTTGCGGTTGTCCGGGCTGCGGCGCGGGCGGCGGCTGCGTCGGTTGAATTTCCGGATACGGCTGCCGCTCGGGCTGTGTATCCGGGCGCGGCTCGCGCGGCGGACGCACTTCATCGGGCAGCGTACGTTTTGGATCGATTTCCGGCTTTGCGGGCTTCGGGTTCGCGTCGGGTTGTTCCCGCGGGCGCTCTTTCTCGTCAGGCGTTTCGTTGGCCATGCAGTTCCTCTCGGTGTTTGAAATGCAAACGGGACCCTGCGCCTGAAGTTCCGTAACAGCCCGGCCCGCCTTTCTATTTCCTCGCCAAACGCACGGTTTAGCCATCATCGGCGCATATACCTAAACCCGTGGGGGCGCGAGAGATATGAGGTGCGCCATGAAGACCACATTGAAAATGGGGAGCTGTGCCGCCGTGATCGCCGTCGCGATCGGCAACGCCGCCTGCGCAGCGTCAACGCCTCCGGCCTGCGATCCGGCGACATCGCCGTCTTCGTGCGCGCCGCCGCCGTCATCGAAGGCCGTTCCCGAGCAGGCGCCCGTGAAACCGGCGCCGGCAATCCCGACGGATGATCCAAGCGTCTTCAAGCCGCCGCCGACGGGCGACGCCGAGATTGTCGAACCGCCGCCCGCCAGCGGATCGCGCACGCCGGTGATCAGGCCGCCGGACAACCCGCCGCCGAACCCGTCGCCGAACAGCATCAAGCCGCGGCCGATCGGCGGAACCGAGCCTGAGTAGCTATTTGATTTTCAGCGGCTGACCCGCGACCACGAGAATCACTTCATCGGCGGCTGCGCCGAGATTCTGGTGCAGCCGTCCGCACGCGTCGCGGAAGCGCCGCGCAAGCGCATTCTCCGGCACGATGCCGAAACCCACTTCATTGGAAACGATGATGAGCCGGCCGCGATGTGTGCGGATGGCCTGCGTGAGGTTTTGCGTCTCGGCGTCGAGATCCGCATCCTTCATCATCAGATTGCTGACCCATAGAGTCAGGCAGTCGATGACGGCGATGTCGGTTTCGCCTAATTCATTGAGCGCATCGGTAAGGGCAAGGGGCGTCTCGCGCGTACGCCAGGCCGGTCCGCGCGCCGCGCGGTGATGGGCGATGCGCCCGCGCATCTCATCGTCCCCGGCTTCCGCCGTCACGATCATTACAAGCTGTCCGCCGCCGGCTGCGGCGGCCTCGGCCGCGCGCTGCGCATACATGCTCTTGCCGGAGCGGGCCCCGCCCAACACTAGGGTTCGCGTCATGGTCCCTCTGCATTGACCCTTCGCGCCGCAGCATATATCAGTATCCGCGCGACAGGTTCCTCATTCCGAGGATGAAAAGGGAACTCAGGTGAAACACCTGGGCTGCCCCCGCAACTGTAAGCGGCGAGTTCGTACGTCATAAGCCACTGGACCTCTTGAATCCGGGAAGGCGGCGTACACAGAACAACGACCCGCGAGCCAGGAGACCTGCCTGTTGCGGTCGTCTTTCGTTTGGCCGGGGTGCGCCACGCGAACGGGTTTTCCCGCGTGACGACGGTTTGTTTTAACCCGTGTCGCGAAAGGTAAAACCCGTGAAACCTCTTCTTATTTCCACCACCAGTCTCATTTCCGTTCTCGCCGCGCTGCCCGCCCTCGCACAGGAAGCGCCGACGCCCGACGTCACCGCGTCCGTCGGCACGGAAGAGATCGTCGTCACGGCGACCCGATCGCCGCAGAACCTTGAGCGCATCGGTTCGTCCTTGAGCATCGTCACGCGCGCCGATATCGAAACCGCGCAGGCCGTTGCTGTTTCGGACCTCATCTCGCGCCTGCCCGGCGTCAGCTTCTCGCGCAATGGCGGCGTCGGCGGTACGACCTCCTTGCGTATTCGCGGCGCTGAAACCGATCAAACCACCGTCATCATCGACGGTGTGAAGCTCAATGATCCCAGCTCCACCGGCGGCGGTTACAACTTCGCCAATCTCCTGACCGGCGACATCGCGCGCATCGAAGTCCTGCGCGGCGCGCAGTCGACCCTGTGGGGCAGCCAGGCCATCGGCGGCGTGGTGAATATCGTCACGGCGCAGCCGACGAAGCCGTTCGAAGTCTCGGCCAGCGTCGAAGGCGGTTCGCATAACACCGGTTCTACCGAGGTCGGTGTTGGCGGCGCCACGGATCGGCTGGTCTGGCGTCTCGCCGGCGATTACCACACCGAAGACGGCATTTCGGCTTTCATCAACGGCCGTGAGGACGACGGTTATCATCATGCCGGCGCGAGTGGGCGTCTGCGCTATAACATCACCGACACTGTCGCCGTCGATCTGCGCGGCGTCTATTCGCGCGGCAAGAACCAATTCGACGGTTTCCCGGCGCCCGCCTTCGTCTTCGCCGACACGCTGGAATACGGGCGCACCGAGGAATTCGTGGGCTACGCTGGCCTCAGCTTCGATCTTTTGAACGGCCGCCTCAAGAACCGTGTCGCCTATGCCTACACCGATACCAACCGCGACAATTTCAATCCGGATCAGGCGGTCACGCCCGTGACCTTCGATGCGGCGGGTAAGAACAAGCGTTGGGAATATCAAGGCTCGTTCGCGTTCGTGGACGGTGTCGACGCGATCTTCGGCCTTGAGCATGAAGCGTCCTCGTTCCGCACGGCCTCGCCGTCGGCCTTCGATCCGAACCCGGTTCCCGCCTCCGATGACGTCAGCATCACCAGCGGTTATACGCAGGTTCAGGCGGAAGTCGTTCCCGGCCTCACGCTCACCGGCGGCCTGCGCTACGACAGTCATGACACCTTTGGCGACCGCCTCCTTGGTCAGGTTGCCGGCGCCTGGTCGCTCAATGGCGGCGATACGGTCCTGCGCGCCAGCTTCGGCCAGGGCTTCAAGGCCCCGACGCTGTATCAACTGCATAGCGTTTACGGAAACACGACCCTCGCGCCCGAGAAGGCCGACAGCGTCGACGCCGGTATCACGCAGCATCTGTTCGGCGATCTGCTCAGCGTCACCGCGACGGGCTTCTATCGCAAGACACAGAACCAGATCGACTTCGTCTCCTGTCCTGGCGCGAACCCGCTCTGCACGCCCGGTAAGCCCGGCGTCTACGACAACACCGCCAGCACCAAGGCGAAGGGCGTGGAGCTTGAATCCGCGCTTAAGTTCGAAGGCCTCGAGCTGAAGGCCAACTACACCTACACCAAGACCGAGAACACCTCCGCCGGCAGCGCCAACCGAGGCAAGGAACTGACCCGCCGGCCGAAAAACGCCGTCAACGTCTCGGCGGACTACGCTTGGCCCTGGGACATTTCGACCGGGGTAAGCCTGCGCTATGTCGGCAAAACCTTCGATAACGCCGCCAACAGTTTCGTGCTGCCCGACTATACTACGATCGATCTCCGCGTCTCCTGGGACGTGACGGAGAATGTTGAACTCTACGGCCGTATCGAGAACCTGTTCGATGAGGTCTATTCAACCACGCGCAACTACAGCTCGCCGCGCCGCGGAGCCTTCGCCGGTGTTCGCGCGAAGTTCTGAGGCATCGCGGGACCTTCTTAAGGTCTTGCGGGTGGATGGCGGCCGCCTGGAAGCGGCGCGGCGGGCATTCCCCGCCGCGCCGACGCCCTGGATCGATCTTTCGACCGGGGTGAACCCGCGTGCCTGGCGCGCTTCAACCGGTGATGCCACGCGGCTTCCCGATCCCGCCGCCACGGCTTCTCTCGAAGCCGCGGCGGCCGCGTCCTTCGGATGCAGGCCCGAACAAGTTGCCGCCGTGGCGGGCGCGGATATGGCGCTGCGCTTGCTGCCGCGTCTTCTGTCCGCAGCCACCGTTGCTGTTCTTTCGCCGACGTACACGGGGCACCGCGAAGGCTGGCGCGCCGCCGGTGCGGCTGTGCGCGAAGTCGCGCACGCGGATCTTGCGTTCCTGGACGCGGACGTTGTCGTTGTGGTGAATCCGAACAATCCCGACGGCGTGCTGCTCACCGCATCTCAGGTGCGTTCACTCGCGGCCCGCCAGCGCGCACGCAATGGCTGGCTCATCGTCGATGAGTCGTTCATCGATGTAGCGCCCGATCACAGCGTCGCGCCGGCCGCCGGCGAAGGTCTCATCGTGCTTCGGTCGTTCGGTAAATTTTACGGACTTCCGGGCCTTCGTCTTGGCTTCGTTGTCGCCGGGTCCGAGATTCTGTCCGCGCTTCGTGCTGTCACCGGCGAGTGGCCTGTTGCCGCCGGCGCGATCACCTCGGCAACCGCGGCCTATGGCGATACCGCCTGGCAGGCCGCCAGCCGTGCGCGCCTCGGGTCGGATGCTGCTCGACTTGACCGACTCCTGATCAAACACGGCTTCGAGATCCTCGGCGGAACCCCGCTGTTTCGGCTGGCCGCGCACGCGGACGCCGAACGCATGTTCGTCGGCCTCGCCCGCGCCGGGATCTTGGTGCGGCCGTTCGCGGACCATAAATCGTGGCTGCGGTTCGGTATCCCTGGTCCGCGCGCCTGGAAACGTTTGCGATTGGCGTTGGAGATCTGCGTATGAGCGACACTGAAGCCGATAAGAACATCGCGCACAACGCGGCCATGAAAGATCTCAAGGCTGAACGCGACGAGATGATGCGCACCAAGACCGAGCGTCATGGCCTGCTCATCGTGCATACGGGTGACGGAAAAGGTAAATCCACCTCCGCTTTCGGGATGGTGGCGCGTTCGCTCGGCTGGGGCCACAAGATCGGGATCGTCCAATACATCAAGGGCAAGTGGAAGACCGGCGAGCGTCAGTTCTTCGCCAAATTTCCCGACCAGGTCCTCTACCGCGTCATGGGCGAGGGGTTCACCTGGGAAACGCAGGACCGCGCCCGCGACATCGCCGCCGCCGCCGCCGCTTGGGCCATATCGAAAGAGATGATCGCCGATCCCGAACTTAACTTCGTGCTGCTCGACGAACTCAACATCGCCCTGCGCTATGAGTATCTCGACATCAAGGACGTGCTTGCGGCGCTCGCGGTCCGGCCCATGGGCAAGCACATCTGCATCACGGGCCGGAACGCCCATCCCGATCTAATCGAAATGGCCGACCTCGTTACGGAGATGAAGGCGATCAAACATCCCTTCGAAAAAGGGATGAAAGTGCAGAAGGGGGTCGACTTCTGATGCGTGCGATCGCCGCCCTGTGTTGCGTAAGCCTGTTGGTGTCCACCTCCGCCGAGGCCGCGCCGCGCCGCGTGATCTCGCTCAATCCGTGCCTCGACGTGATTTTGGTCAATGTCGCGGACCATGAGCAGATCGCCGCGCTCAGCCATTACGCCCGCGACAAGGACACATCGACCATCGCCGATATCGCAGCGACACTTCCCATCACGCAGGAGTCGGCCGAAGAGGTCATGGCGCTGGAGCCGGACCTCGTTCTGACCAGCCGCCACTCCGATCTCGCGACGCGCAATGCGCTCGGCCGCCTGAAGATCCGCACCGAGCTCTTTACCGAACCGCAGAACGTGCCTGAAAGCCTTGAAGGCATCCGCCGCGTCGCGGCGCTCGTGGGCCAGGAAGCGCGCGGTGAAGAGGTGATCGCGCGGATCGAGGCCGCGCTGATCGCCGCGACGCCGCCGGTCGGCGCAAAGCCGATCCCGGCGCTCATCTTTCAAAGCAACGGTTTCACCTCGGGGCGCGGGACTCTTATCGACGAGATGATGACACGTACCGGTTTCATGAATATTGCCGACCGCTACGGCATCAAATGGTGGGCGAATGTGCCGCTCGAGTTGGTGATCGCCGATCCGCCCGCCGTCCTGCTGGCCGGTGAGTTCCGCGCCAGCGTTCCGACTTGGGCGGACCGCGTTCTCCGTCATCCGGCGCTGCGCGCCATGGAGCCGAAGATGAAACGCGCGGTCTTTCCGGACCGCCTGCTCTTCTGCGGCGGCCCTGTGCTCATCAAATCCGCGCAGGTGCTGATGCAGGCGCGCCAAGCGGTTTCAGGTGAAATGCCATGAGAACAATACCGCGCGCCCTTCTGATCGGTGGGCTTCTCGTCCTTCTCGTCTTGTTGGTCCTGGCAAGCTTAAGCGCCGGCAAGGTCTGGATTCCTTGGAGCGATTGGTTCGGCGCGGCGGATGACATGCGCTCCATGATCATCTTCGACCTGCGACTGCCGCGAACGGTGCTCGGGATCATCGTAGGTGTCGGTCTCGGCATTTCTGGCGCGGCGATGCAGGGCTATACGCGCAATCCGCTCGCCGACCCCGGTATTCTCGGCGTGTCCTCGATGGCCGCCTTCGGTGCCGTCGCCACGCTTTACTTAGGGGCGGCGTCGTCCATGCCGTGGTTGTTGCCGGCCGGCGCCATGATCGGCGCGGTCGGCGGTATCGCGATGCTGCTGGTCTTGTCGGGGGCAACGTCCAGCGTGCTCACGTTCATTCTCGCCGGCATGATCCTCAACACCGTTGCGACGGCCGGCGTATCCCTGGCGCTCAACCTGGCCCCGACACCCTGGGCCGTAAACGAGATCATCCACTGGCTCCTTGGTTCCCTTGCCGACCGCAGCGTTGACGAAGTCCGTATGGCGCTGCCGTTCGTGCTCATCGGCAGCGCGCTGGTCCTCACGCTGGCGCGGCCGCTGGACGCGCTGACCCTCGGCGAAACGGGCGCCCGGTCACTTGGGATCGATCTCACGCGTACACGTTGGATTCTGGCCTTCGGCGTTGGGCTCGCTGTGGGCGCAAGCGTTGCCGTCACGGGGATGATCGGTTTCGTCGGGCTCGTCACCCCGCATCTCTTGCGTCCCTTCGTGAGCGCGCGTCCCGGGGCGCTTCTTGTTCCGAGCGCACTTGCGGGCGCGGTCATCGTGCTCGCCGGTGACGTCATCGTGCGGATTCTTCCCTCCACGGTCGAGTTGAAGTTGAGTGTCGCCATGGCCGCTGTTGGCGCACCGTTCTTTCTCGCCCTTCTGATCAATCTGCGGCGGAAAGCAGCATGAGCCAGCTCATCGCGACACATCTCGGTGTCAGTTTCGGCGAGAAAACCGTCCTCGACGGCCTCAGCGTGTCGTTTGATGCGGCGCAAGTCACCGCCGTGGTCGGACCGAACGGCGCGGGTAAATCCACTCTGCTGATGGCCTTGGCGGGATTACGCGCACCTGACCGCGGGCATGTCAGCGTGGACGGCGCCGACATCTACAGCCTTCCGGCGCGTGACCGCGCGCAGCGCATGGGCTTCCCTGCGCAGACTCCCGAGATCGCCTGGGGCGTCGATGTGCGCACCCTCGTCGGGTTGGGGCGCACGCCCCGTATCGGCTCGCGCGGGCTGACGGCGGCCGACGATGAGATTGTCACGCAAGCCCTCGCGGCCACGGATGTCACGGCGTTCGCCGACCGTAATGTCCTTACGCTCTCGGGCGGTGAACGCGGCCGGGCACTGATCGCCCGCGCGCTTGCCGGCGAACCCAAGTGGCTTCTTGCCGATGAGCCGCTCACCGGCCTTGACCCCGGCTTCCAGCTGGATATCGCGAGTCTGTTCCGCGGCATGACCGCACGCGGGTGCGGCGTCATCGTCACCCTGCACGATCTGCACATGGCGCTGCGCATGGCTGACCGCGTGCTGGTGCTGGGTGAAGGGCGCGTGCTCGCCGACGGCGCACCGCAGGAAGCTCTGTCGCCCGAAACCCTGATGCGTGCTTACGGCGTCGAGGCTCGCACATGGCCTGGCGCCGCCGGCCCTGTGATCGAGATCGTTGGCCGGCGTGGCTGATCCCTGGCTCGTGCTGGGCGCGCTCGCGGTGGAAGCCTGCGTCGGCTATCCGGCGGCCCTGCACCGGGTCGTGCCGCATCCTGTCACCTGGATCGGCAGGGCGATCCAGGGCCTCGACACCCGTTGGAATACGGCGGCCGCCGCGCACCGCAAGCTTCTGGGCATCTGCTGCATCCTTCTCGTGACAGGCATCGCCCTGTGCGCGGGGTTGGCGCTCGCGCACCTGGGCGCCATCGCCGTCGTGCTCGCGGGCACCTTCGGCCTCGCCCAGCGGAGCCTCTACGATCACGTCGCCGCCGTGGCCGCCGCGCTTGAGCGAAATGATCTCGAGGCTGCAAGGGCGGCTGTCGCGCGCATTGTCGGACGCGATGTCGCGGCGCTCGATGAATCCGGGATTGCCGCCGCCGCCCTTGAAAGTCTGGCCGAGAGTTTCAACGACGGCATCCTCGCGCCCGTCTTCTGGTTTCTCGTCGGTGGCCTGCCCGGACTTTTTGCTTATAAGGCCGTCAATACCGCCGACAGCATGATTGGCCACATGGAGCCGCGTTGGCGCGACTTCGGCTGGGCCACGGCGCGCACCGACGACGTCATGAACTGGCTCCCGGCGCGTCTTGCGGGCGCCCTCGTGGCGCTGGCGGGCGGCGGAGGATGGCGCGCAATGGCCGCCGATGCCCGCAAACATGCTTCGCCCAATGCCGGCTGGCCCGAAGCGGCCATGGCGGGCGCACTCGGCGTGCAATTGGGTGGGCCCGTCACTTATGATGGCGTGTCTCATACGCGCCCGGCGTTTGGCGAAGGCGCGCGTCCTACCGCCGTCACCTTGCGCCGCGGTTTGCGGATCTACGTGATGGCGTGCGGGCTGATGTGGGGATTACTCGCGCTCGGAGGCTTCGCGTGGCGGCGATAATGATCCAAGGATGCGGCTCGGATGTCGGCAAGTCCGTCATCGTCGCCGGCCTGTGCCGCCTGTTCACACGCCGCGGCTATCGCGTGCGGCCCTTCAAGCCCCAGAACATGTCCAACAACGCGGCCGTTACCGCCGACGGCGGTGAGATCGGCCGCGCCCAGGCCCTGCAGGCCATTGCCTGCCGCGCGCCGCCCAGCGTCGATATGAACCCCGTTCTCCTGAAACCCCAATCGGATGTCGGGGTGCAGGTGATCGTGCGCGGCAAAATGCAGGGCACGCAGCAGGCCCGCGCCTACCAGACCCGCAAGGCCGAGATGCTCGGCGTGGTGATGGAAAGCTTTCGCAAACTCGAAGCCGAAAGCGATCTCGTCATCGTCGAGGGCGCGGGCAGCCCTGCTGAGACCAACCTGCGCAAGGGCGACATCGCCAACATGGGCTTCGCGCGCGAGGCCAATGTACCTGTCGTTTTGATCGGCGATATCGATCGAGGTCACGTTATCGCCGCCCTGGTCGGTGCGCACGAAGTCCTCGCGCCGGAAGACCGCGCCATGATCCGCGGTTTCATGATCAACAAGTTCCGGGGCGACCCGGCGTTGTTCACGGACGGGCGCGCGGAGATCACGGCGCGGACAGGCTGGCCTGATCTCGGCATGATCCCGTGGCTCGCCGCCGTGCGCAAACTCCCCGCCGAGGATGCGGTCGTGCTTGAAAGTGACGCGAATGCCGCAGCACGGCGCGTGAAGATCGTCGTGCCAATGTTCTCGCGCATCGCCAACTTCGATGATTTTGATCCTCTGCAAGCTGAACCAGACGTCGCCTTTGCTTTCATCAAACCCGGCACGGCCATCCCCGGTGACGCCGATCTCGTGATCCTTCCCGGCACCAAGGCCACGCGCGCCGACCTCGCGTTTCTGCGCGCCCAAGGATGGGACATCGATCTCAAGGCGCATGTGCGGCGCGGCGGCCGCGTGCTCGGCATCTGCGGCGGCTTCCAGATGTTGGGCCGGACTGTCGCGGACCCGGACGGCATCGAGGGGCCGCCGGGTGAAAGCGAAGGCCTTGGCTTGCTTGATGTCGCCACCCTACTCACCGGGGAAAAGACGCTGCGCCCGGTGTCGGGACAGGTCGCGGGCGCGCCCTTCGACGGATATGAGATGCACGTCGGGCGCACCGAAGGCCCGGATCTCGAGCGTCCGTTTCTTCATATGGACGGGACGCCCGACGGCGCCATCTCGCGCGACGGCCGCATCGCGGGCACCTACGTCCATGGCCTCTTCGCGCGCGGCGAAGCCCGCGCGGCGGTGTTGGCCCCATTCAATGTCACCTCCAACAGACGCGATCACGCGGGCGTCGTTGATGCACTCCTCGACGAGATCGCAAACGAACTCGCCGGGATCCTCGATATCGACGCCCTGGCCGCGATCGCAGGTTTAAAAGCGAAATGACAACCATTGCCCCCACCGATCCCAAACTCGGGATCAAGCTCCGCGCCGCTGTCGATGGTCTCGCCAAGCCACCCGGTGCGCTTGGGCGCGTCGAGGACATCGCCGTCCGTTTGGGTCTCATCCAGAACACGCTCAAACCCACGGCGCGGCGTGCGCGTCTGATGGTTTTTGCGGGCGATCATGGCCTGACCGCCGAAGGCGTCTCGCGCTATCCCGCCGCCGTGACCCTCGCCATGGTGCAGACTTTCCTCGCCGGGCGCGCCAGCGCCAATGCTTTCGCCAATGCCGTGGACGCGGATATCCAAGTTATCGACGCCGGAATCGCGCAGGCGCTGCCCGATCATCCGAACTATGTGCAGGCCGCACTCCGGCGCGGTACGCGTAATGCTGCTGTCGAGCCCGCACTCACCGGCGACGAGGTTCAAACCGCGCTCTCGCGCGGCGCGGCGCTTGCACAAGAAGCGAAGGGCTTCGACATCCTTGTCATGGGTGAAATGGGAATCGGTAATACCGCGTCCGCCGCGCTACTCATGCATGCGCTCACCGGCATCCCGCTCCATCTCTGCGTCGGGCGCGGGGCAGGGCAGGATGACGCGGGCCTCGCTCACAAACTGGCCGTGCTCCAACGCACCGCCGCGCGCGCCCCCGTGAAGGATCCTCTTGCGGCGCTTTCTGAATTCGGCGGCTGCGAGATCGCGATGATGGCGGGTGCCATGCTTGGGGCGGCGTCCGTGCGCCGCGCCGTGATCGTCGACGGTTTCATCTCTACCGCCGCCGCGCTTGCCGCCGCGCGCCTCACGCCCGCGGTCCTCGACTATTGCTTCTTCGCCCACCGTTCGGCGGAATCCGGTCACGGCCTCATGCTGGACGCGCTGCAGGCAAAACCGCTCCTGGAGCTGGATATGCGCCTCGGGGAAGGGACGGGTGGCCTGCTCGCGGTGCCGTTGTTGCGGGCCGCGGCGCGCCTCTTATCCGATGTGATCTCTCTCGAGGAGGTTCTGAAGAGCGGATCATGATGCGCCAGATCAAACTCTTCCTCTGCGCGGTCCAATTCCTCACGCGTATCCCTGTGCCCCACCTTGCCGGGTTCGAGGGCGCCTGGATCACGCGCAGCGCGCGCTATTTCCCGCTCGTCGGCCAAATCGTTGGCGGACTTGCAGCCGCCGCGCTCCTGCTGGCGAACGAGGTCTGGCAGGGCGTCGTTCCGCTCCTCCTCGCGCTTACGGCGGGCATCCTTCTCACCGGCGCCTTCCATGAGGATGGTCTGGCCGACACCGCCGATGGGTTAGGCGGCGGGCGCGATGCCGCCCATCGTCTCACCATCATGAAGGACAGCCGGATCGGCACCTTCGGCGCGCTCGCGCTGGTTCTGCTGCTCGCCCTGAAGCTCGCGGGTCTCGCGCTCTTCAATCCGGGCATGGCGGCGCTGCTTCTGCTCGCAAGTCACGGCATGGGCCGCACCGCCGCCGTCGTGGTGATGGGAGTGCTCCCCTACGCCGGTGATCCCGCCGCGTCTAAAACCAAACCGGTCCCGGACGGCGTACGCGGGGGCGAAGTCTTGCTCGCGCTTCTCTTCGGGGCATGGCCTCTCCTTCTGCTGCCGGCGCCGCTCGCGATCTACGGCCTTGTCGGCGGAGTGTTCCTCGCGCTCCTGATCGCACTGACTGCCCGGCGCCTCATCAACGGCTATACCGGCGATGTTCTCGGCGCTGTCGAACAGGTGTTTGAGCTTGGCTTCGTGCTGGGCGCGGCAGCGGTTCTGTGACGCTTATCGTCTCACCGTTGCGTCATGTGGTCGATCTCATCGCGCGCAGGCGGCCCTCGCACGTACTCACACTTCTCGCACCGGAGGCCATACCCCCGGAGTGCACCGGCATTCCGCCCGAACGCCGTCTCGCGCTCGGCTTCAACGACATCACCGTTCCGACGGCGGGTTATATCGCACCCGATGCACGCGTCGTTCAGGCCATCATCGATTTTGGCCGGGCGTGGGATTGCCGCGCGCCGATGCTCGTGCATTGCGCTGCCGGCATCAGCCGCTCGACGGCAGCGGCTTATATCATCGCCAGTGCGTACCAAGGTGCGGGCGGCGAGGGGGACCTCGCCAAACGTTTGCGCACGCTCGCGCCGTCCGCCACGCCCAATATCCTAATGGTCTCGCTGGCCGATGAAATTCTCGGGCGTTCGGGAAATATGACCGCCGCCATTCAGGCGATCGGCCGCGGCGCGGATGCCTTTGAGGGCCTGCCCTTCGACCTCGAACTCTAGAGCGTTTTCCAACGAAGTGGGAACCGGTTCGTCGTAGAAAACGCGACAACTTCCATGAATCTAGAGCAAAATCCGATTCTATCTGATCGGATTTCGCTCTAGACGCCGCTCGCCGGGACCAGCAGATCGTCGGGGAAGCGGATGGTCGCGGTCGTGCCCACGCCGACGACGCTCTCGATCCGGAGCTGGCCGCCGAGAAGGTCCATATAGCGCTTGCAGATCGATAGGCCGAGACCGGTTCCTTTACCGAGGTGCGAGACCGCCGGATTGCCCTGCAGAAACGGTTCGCCCAGCCGCTTCAACAGCGTCGGTTCGATTCCCGGCCCATGGTCCTTCACCGATACGTCCAGCCAGTGCCCCGCGCGGTGCGTCGCCCACAGCACGATCTCGCCCTCGGCCGGCGAGAATTTGATCGCGTTGGACAGCAAGTTGATCAGGACTTGCCGGATGAAACGCTCGTCGCCGCGCAAAGAGGGAAGATGCGCCGGAGCTTCGACGGCGATGCGCAGTCCGCGTTGCGTCGCCAGCCCCTGCACGAAAGAGCCCGCGGCCGTCATGACCGCGCGCATGTCGATGGTGTCTTGATGCAAAGGCTGCACCCCGGATTCGATCTTCGCCATATCCAGGATGTCGTTGACGATGTTGAGCAGATGTTCACCGGAACGGTGGATATGATCGGCGTAGGTCGTGTAGGCGCTCGACACGCCGTCCCCCAAGACCTTGTTCCGGATGATTTCCGAGAAACCCATGATGGCGTTCAGGGGGGTGCGGAACTCGTGACTCATATGAGCGAGGAAGCGGCTCTTGGCTTCGTTGGCTTCTTCGGCGGCGGCCTTGGCCTGCCGCAGGGCGTTCTCGTTTTTTTGCGAGTGAGCGAGCTGACGCAGGATGATCATCGTGAACGATCCCATGGCCAGGATGATCGTCGCCACGGCGAAGGCGATCTGATTGCGGGTTTGGCGCCAGCCGGCAAGATAATCGCGTTCATCCAGCGTCACCATGATCGATGCCGGGATATCGGCGACGGCGATATGCAAGGTGATGTGGGGCGCGTTGATCTTCTCCGGCGCGGTATCCCCGCGGGCCAGCTCGACGTTGGGTGTGGCGGCGATCAGCTTGCCGTCCCTGGTCCACATCGTGATGCGCCCGAACGCGCCGACGTCGAGTGTCGAGAAGTAGTGCGCGAAATAGCGGGTATTGATGAGCGCTGTCGCATATCCCGTGACCGCGCCGTCCTTGCCCACGACAACATGGGCGAGCGGCAGGCTCCATTCCCCCTGGAATCCCGTCTCGGGCGAAACATTTTGGTAAAGCGGGCCAAAAAAGCGGCCATTGCCCGCGTCTCCAAGCTCGCGCAGGGGCATGTCACGGTACTTCTCGATGTCGATCGGAAAGCTGCGCGCGCTCACCACGCCTTTGAAGTTGGCGTCGAACAAGGTGAAGACGTAGACGCCCGGCGTCTGTGCGAGGCGCCGGGCCAGCATCTCATACATCGCGCGGTCGTCGAAACCGCCGTGCTCGACATTGTGCAGGTAGAGATCGCCGATGCCTTCGAGGACGCGGTAGGTTTCGACGAAGGTGCGCGTGGCATGGGCCTGTGCCGCGTTCGCGGCGCCGCGCGCCTGGCGGGTGGCGTTATCGAGCGCGCTGTTGTGTTGCTCGGCAAGATAGTAAATCGCCGTGGCGACCATGAGCAGAGCGAAGCTGACGACCAAAACGACCGTCGCCAGCCGCAGGCGCTGCAGCGAAGGGCCGCTCTTTTTAAAGAGGCGGTTCACAAAAGCCCACCGCGGTGGTTGATCGCCATTGATGGACCCCCGGTCTCGCCGCGCGCCGCCGACGCCCGGCGTTACGACGCCGCCTGCTCCGGCGGCTTGGCGCTATATTTGGTGATCGCGGCTTTCAGCGCCTTGAACAGCGCCTGCCCCATTTCGCCGCCGTCGCCTTCGATTTTCTCACGCAGCACCGCGCGCATGGTGTCGATATGCGCTTTGACGATTTCCAGATTGGCGTCGTCCTGGCGGCACGGCGGTTTTGTCAATTCGTAGAGCGACTTTCCGAACACCGTGATCAGCGGGTACCCGAACGTACCGCCTTGGCCGCGCAGTTCGTGCGCGATCAAGTTGATCTCCTCGAAGTTCTGCGTCCGCTCGCCGGCAATCTGCTTGGCTTCCGCCACCTGGCGCGACAGGTTGTCCAGGAACTGCTTTGCCCAATCCAGGAAGCCGTCGGCCTCGCGCTTCAACTGCTGCTCCGCGGACGCCAGCACGTCTTCCGGCAGGATGAAAGGCTGGCGCTGGGCGTTGGAGCCCATCTTCTGCTTCAGATAGTTCGGCAATTTGAACAGCCACACGTCGGACGGCGCCGTCGGCTTTTCCACCTTGTCCTTGGAATAGACGATGGTCGCGTGGGTTTCGTCGGCTTTGCGGCGTTCCACATTTTTCGGCGGACCGGCTTTGGACCGGCGGCGGCAAGGGCCGAAGTAGGTCTGCGTGGTCACATACTGGCGCGGGCTGTCGATGATGCGCTGCAGAACCTTGTAGATGTTGTCCACCGAGAACGGCTTGGCCATGAAGTCCGTCACGCCGCGGTCGCGCGAGACTTCGACGTTTGCCCGGTCGGCGGCGCCCGACAGCATGACAAAGGGCATGAACCGGTTCGGCGAGGCCTTGTCGTCGCGCAGCCACTGCAGCAGGTTCACCCCGCTCACGGGGGACATAACCAGGTCCGAGATCACGATGTCGATGGGCTCGACGGCGCTCGAAAAGCCCCTGGACGTCAACTTCAGGTAATCGACCGCCTCTTTGCCGTTTTTGCAGCGCTGGACGCGCGTGAAGCCCATCCGCTTCAGGCTGTTGACGAGGATGTCGAGCATATACTCGTTATCCTCCACCACCATGACGGAGATGCGGTCCTGACCCTGGTTTTTGTCGTCTTTGTTGATCATCAGGTCCTGTCCCGGAAGCGCCGGGAGCGCGCGCCATGTTCTTGGAATGATTGAGAACTACCTGAGCGAAACTAAGCGCTCAAGGCATAGTTGGCAAAGCCTGATCCATTCCAGGCTCTACAACTTTTGATATATACAGGTCGGTAGCTATGGCCCGATACAGGCGGTGAAAGTCGCGGGGTCCACGTTGGCGCCGGACAGCACCACCGCCGTGACCTTGCCCTTGGCGTCGTGCGCCCCGGACAGCACCGCGGCCAGGGCCGCCGCGCCGCTCGGCTCCACCACCAGCTTCAGGGCCCGGAAGGCGAATTTCATCGCCTCTTTGACCTCCGCGTCCGTCGCGCCGTAACCGCCCGCGAGCTGCCTGGCGTTCACGGCCCAGGTCAGATCGCCGGGCGTCGGCGCCAGCAGCGCATCGCACAAGGCATGCGCGGCGCTTGTGTTCTTTTGGCGGGCGCCCGCGGCCAGCGACCGGCGGTGGTCGTCGTAGTGCGCCGGTTCGGCGCTGTACACCGCGACGTTTGGGAATGCATGTTTCATCGCGAGACCCGTGCCGGCGATCAATCCGCCGCCGCTGGCCGGCGCGATCACCGCATCGACGTTCAAACCCAGCGCCTTCGCCTGATCGGCGATCTCCGCGCCCACGGTCCCCTGGCCGGCCATCACATGCGGATCGTCATAGGGCGGCACGATCACCGCGCCGCGCGCGGCCGCGATCTTGGCGCCGATCTCCTCGCGGCTTTCCCGCGCCCGGTCGTACAGCACCACTTCGGCGCCGTAACCGCGTGTCGCGGCCACTTTGATGGCCGGGGCGTCCGCGGGCATCACAATGGTTGTGGGAATCCCTAAGATTTCGCCCGCGTGCGCCAGGCCCTGCGCGTGATTGCCCGAGGACCAGGCCACGGCGCCCGCGCGGCGCTGTTCGGGGGTGAATTGCGCGAGGCGGTTGAAGGCGCCGCGGAACTTGAACGATCCCGTGCGTTGAAGTGTCTCGGCCTTCACCAAAACGATCCCGCCGGTGAGGCGATCAAGTTCAGCGGAGCGTAACAATGGTGTCACAAAAGCCTGGCCTGAAAGGCGTACTCTGGCCGCCGCAATATCGGCCGCCGTTGGCAATGTCCCGCTCATGCTTTATCAGCCTCCCCCGCAAACGCCGTCTCCGGCGTCACAAAGTAGCTTGTTCTCGTTTGGATCTTCAATGACGTCCCCGCGGTACGCGGCTCGCGTGCGCCTTGCCGTTTTCGGCTTCTGTCTCGGTATCCCGCTCCTTTTTGCCCTCGCGGCGGCGCTCTTGCCCCAGGACAACAATTGGGATCTTCGCAATTACCATTGGTACAACGCCTACGCCTTTCTCACCGGGCGCATGGGCTTCGATCTCGCGCCGGCCCAGACGCCGACCTATTACAATCCGCTGCTCGACGTGCCGTTCTATCTCGCCGCGCAAGTGCTGCCGGCGCGCGTCCTCTCGTTCCTCCTTGGCCTCGTTCAGGGCTGCAATTTCATCCTGCTTTTTTTCCTCGCGCGCCGCACGGTGCGGCTGGGGACCGGGCTCCCCGGCGTTTTCGCCGCCGCGGCGATCGGCATTGCCGGTCTGCTCGGCGCGGGCCATCTCGGCCTCATCGGCACGACCTTCTACGACAACGTCCTCAGCCTCTTTGTGCTTGGCGCGATGCTGATGATCGTCGGCGCGGACGGCCTCCTCACCGCGGGGCCGATGAAACGGGCGCTCGCGCATGTCTTCACGGCCGGCATCCTTGTCGGTTTCGCCGTGGGCCTGAAACTTCCCAGCCAGGTCTTCGCCGTCGGCGTCTGCTTCGGACTCCTGTTCATTCCAGGCCCCTTCATGCGCCGGTTCCGGCTCTCGTTTGTCTCGGGGCTCGGCATCGTCACCGGCTTCGCTGTCACCGGCGGCTGGTGGATCGCGCGGATGTGGCACACCTTCGCCAATCCCTTGTTCCCCTATATGAACGATGTGTTCCACTCGCCGTGGGCGCTCGATCTCAATTACCGCGACATCCGCTTCTTGCCCAAAAGCTTCGGCGAAGCGCTCACTTTCCCATTCCGTTTCGTCGCCGACAGCAAGATCGCCAGCGAGATCTCCTTCACCGATGCGCGCATCGCCGTGGCGGTGAGCGCGCTCCTCATCACGGGGCTGCTTGTTCTCGCCGGCCGCAAGGCGCGCGACCCGGGCGCGAATATGTTCGCCGTGCGCTACCTCGCCGCGGCCTCCGCGTTGGCCTATGCGGTCTGGCTCGCGATCTTCGCGATCTACCGCTACATCACGCCGCTCGAGATGCTCTCGCCGCTTCTGATCGTGACGGCCGTCGCACTCTGGCCGCTGTCTTTACGCGCCCGCGCGGTCACAGCCGGCGCGCTTCTGCTGCTGGTCACGGCGACCGTGCGCATGCATGAGGATTGGACCCGCAAGCCCTGGGCGCCGGGTCTGGGCGGAGCCTTCGTCGATGTCACGGCGCCGGTGCTCGACGACCCGAACACGCTTGTCCTCATGACCGGTCTGGCGCCGACAGCCTACGTCATCCCCGCGTTTCCGCCCGAGGTCGCGTTCCTGCGGCCCGTCAGCTATCTCGCCGGGCCCGATCAGGGCACGCTCTTTATCCAAACCGTGAAACAGCGGCTGGCCGCGCATAGGGGCACGGTCCTCGTCCTGGAGCCCTCCTGGGATCATGAGACGGCCGAGAAGTTCCTGCCCATGCTCGGCCTCGCTCCCGATCACGCCAATTGCAAGAAGCTCCCGAACGGCCTCGACGATACGCTTGAGCTCTGCCCCGTCCTGAAGGCGCGGTAGCCGGCGGCGTATTTGCGATAGCCCCTGCATTTCGGCGCGCCGAAGTGCTATCTCAACGCGACAGGAAACCGCCGTCTTGAAAACCGCTGTCCTCATCCCTTGCTATAATGAAGAAGCCGCCATCGCCGCGGTCGTGCGCGATTTCCGCGCCGCGCTCCCCGATGCGGCCATCTATGTCTACGACAACAACTCGAAGGACCGTACGGTCGAGATCGCCGCCGCCGCCGGCGCCGTCGTCCGGCGCGAGACATTGCAGGGCAAAGGCAATGTCGTGCGGCGCATGTTCGCCGACATCGACGCCGACGTGTATGTGATGGTGGACGGCGACGACACCTATCACGCGCCCAGCGCGCCGTTGCTTATCGAGAAACTCGTCACCGAACGGCTCGACATGGTGAACGCGCAGCGTATTTCCACGGCCGAGGCGGCCTATCGCCGCGGCCATGTGCTCGGCAATCGTCTGCTCACCGGCCTCGTCGGCGGCATTTTCGGCAAACGCACCGACGATATGCTGTCCGGTTACCGCGTCTTCTCGCGCCGCTTCGTGAAGACGTTCCCCGCCCTCGCGGGCGGGTTCGAGATCGAGACGGAGTTGACCGTCCACGCGCTCGAGATGCGCATGCCCTTCGCCGAAGCGCCCACGCCCTACAAGGAGCGTCCGCCCGGGTCCGTCAGCAAGCTCTCCACCTATAAGGACGGCCTGCGTATTTTGTTCATGATCGGCAAGCTCGTGAAGGAAGAGCGGCCGATGCAGGCGTTCTCGATCGCCGCCGTCGGCCTCGCGCTCGCGTCGCTCTTGCTCGCCCTGCCGCTGATCCTCACCTACATCGAGACCGGCCTCGTGCCGCGGCTGCCGACGGCGGTCCTCGCCGCGGCGCTCATGATTCTTTCGTTCCTGTCGCTCACCTGCGGGCTCATCCTCGATTCCGTGACCCGGGCGCGGCGTGAAACCAAGCGCCTCGCCTATCTCTCCCTGCCGGCGCCCGGCGCGGACTGTCCGTGATGAACGGGACGCCGCGCGCTGCGTCTCACGAATTCCTGCGCTTTGTGATCGTCGGCGCCGCCGGTTTTATCGTCGACGCCGGCACGCTCATGCTCGCCACGTCCGTCCTTGGACTGGGCCTCTATAGCGGCCGCGTCTTCTCATACTTGTGCGCGGCCACCTTCACCTGGATCTGCAACCGGCGTTTCACCTTCGCCCAGACCGGTCAGGCGGCCATCGTACAATGGTTGAGGTTCCTCGGCGCCAATGCCGTCGGCGGCGCGGTCAACTACGGCGTCTACGCCGTGATCGTGACGGTCAGCGCGCGCGCCGCGGTCTATCCCGTCATCGGCGTCGCGGCGGGCTCCGTGGCCGGTCTCATCTTCAATTTCGCCGTCAGCAAATATTGGGTGTTCCGCCGCTGAGAAAAGGTCCTCTGCCCCAATCTCGCCACATCTCGGCGAGACCGCGGCCATAGTGCCTGCGTTTTCCCCGCGTCCTGTCAGTGGAGACGCATATGAAAACGACATTGAAAACGGCCGCGCTTGCTTCTCTTGTTGCGCTTGCTCTCGCCGGTTGCGGCGAAACCCGCGGGGAGCGCGCCCTCACGGGCGGCGCCATCGGCGCCGGGGCCGGCGCGGTCGGCGGCGCGATCCTCGGGTATAATCCGCTCACCGGCGCCCTGATCGGCGGCGCGGCGGGCGCGGCCGGCGGCGCGGTCACCAAGGGCCGTGAATGCGACGACGCACACGACCGCCCGACGGGCCGTTGTTAACTCATAAAAACGCGAGAGCGCGAGTCTCGCCGCGCGCTCGCGTTTTGCTCGTTTGATTGCGGACTCAAATACCTTTTTCCCGCCATCGTTCCGCCGCAGGGAAAGGCTCATATCTCTCTCATCGACATGTTTTGGAAGGGAGAGAACGTATGACCTTTCGTACCTTGAAATTTCGTACTTTGAAATTCCTCGCGCCCGCACTGGCCGTTGCTTTTGCCGCGTCGGCGGCGCCGGCCGGCGCCGCGCAGGTTCAGCGCGCCGCTTTTGACGGCGGCCGCGCGCAAGTCACGCTGATCGATCATCGCGACGGCCGCGGACGCGGCCATGATCGCGGCGAATGGCGCGGCCGCGCCCATGATTATCGCGGTGATTATCGCGGCGGTTATTCGCGCAATTACACTCGTCCGTATTATCCGGCCTACCGCGCGCCGCGTTATGTCTACGCGCCGCCGCCGGCTTATTACTATCCGCCGTCGTATTATTCGTATGACGACTATTATTACGGTTATCCGCGCACCGGCTATTTCAGCTTCTCCTCGCCGAACCTCGGTCTGTCGTTCGGCTATTAAGCGAAAAACGTCCGGACCAAAGGGACGCCCGATGATGCCGGGCGTCCCTTTCTCATGTGTTTTTCTGCGCGCAACGCGCGTGTGGAACCAATCTCATCAAGCAGGCGTTGGTGTGGCACGCGAGGGAGCATCGTTTTGTCCGCGCCGGGATGCACGAACATTCGGGCGAGAACGTTGGAAACCGAAGAGACCGTTTAAGAGGTTATCGATGCGTGCTCACCGCGTTTTGCTTGGCTTCGCCGCCGCGCTTTGCCTGCTGTCGCTCGGCGCCTGTTCCGATCCCGACACCAACGTCGCGTCCGATCTCGCCGCCGCCCCGCCGCCGCTGCCGATCACGAGGGCCACTGTGACTCCCGCCTCCGATTTTCCCGCTTACACCGATGCTTCCAGCGAAGTCGCCGAGGGCGCGCGCCTGTTCGGCTATAAGCGCTGCGCCGAATGTCACTCCGACGCCGGCATCATGCTCGGCGCCGGCAACGGCAACATCGACACCATCGCCACGGCCATCCGCGACGGACGCCCCGGCGGCATGCCCGCCTACAGCGGCAAACTCACCGACGCGCAGATCTGGCAGATCGCCGCCTTTGTGAAAGCCGCCGATGCGCGCCCCGACGGCGAGACCGTGCGCACAAGCATGGACCTCACTTCCAACTAAGCGCGTTGGGCGGAATCGAACCAATAAGACGCCGGTTCGACACGGTGCCGTTTGCATCACCGCTGTTCATTGATAAGCGCGATATCAAAAACAAAAAGCCCGCCTTTCGGCGGGCTTTTGTTTTGATGGTGGAGCTGGACGGAATCGAACCGACGACCTCTACAATGCCATCTCACGCCGCCCGCTGAAAGTCGGCAGCCAAATACGGATTTATCAATAACTTATGTCCTCGCGCACTTCCTAATCCGCGTCGATATGGGTGGCAATAGGGCCTCGCTTGGGTCTCGCAGTGGCAACAATGGGCAACACCATTTCGTTGGCACCCGCCTGAAAACAAGCGGGTCTAAACTCAGGCGCACTCGAACGGTAGAGCGCGCCGGATTTCTACCGTATTAGCGGCAAAGGTCATTGCACTCGCTGGAAATATTTCTTTAGTGCCCAGCCTTGGCGGGTTTGTGCCTGCGTTGTGTCCTTGAACACGATCCGTATCCACTTGCCCGCACGTTCTACAACCACAACCTCCCCACCTGCCGGTACGAAAAATAGCTCCTGGCCGACAAATTTCTGAATAGGGCTGACGGGCGCATGCCGCCTTGCAATGTATGTGGGCGTCGTTTGAACGTCTACATTGGCCTCAGCCATTAACTCAATCAATAGATCGAGTTTACGGTCAATGTGATCGCGCAGCTCGGCGATCTCCTCGCTATTATCAGCGGCGTGCTGATCAACTTTCTCTCCCAACTCATTCACCTGCTGAGTTGATCCGTAGTCGAGCCACAGACTGAATATGTAAGGAAGCAGTCCCCAGAGCAGCATCAATACCCGTCGCCGATCGATCAGCTCCTCATGCGAGCGAACAGCATTTTCCAGATACTCGATGAAAGCCGAGAGATGCGAGATGAACGTCAAGGAAACCGCTGAGCTGCCGGATTTCTTGGCTTCCTGCAAAGCGTCTAGGTGACCTGTTGCACCTTCAATGATGGCCGGCTCAATTGCCGCAAGTGAAACTAGATCGTGTTGAAGCCGAAGATGCTTGCCAATGCCCTTACCCCCTAGCTGACGCGCGGCAGTCAGAGCCGTGATTTTCGCGACTTGCCCTTGGAATGAGTTGCTTTGAAGTTGGTAGGCATATTTCTTTAGAGGATCATTGCGGCGGATGACCTCCATCGCCTCCCGGATCGGATCGAAACGTGCGTGCTCGATGAATTTTTGCAGTGGATCGATGCGGCGAATTCTCTCCATCGCTTCCCGCATCGGATCGAGCCGCGCTAGCTCTTTGTACTTCTCCATAGGATCGAAGCGGCGTGCAGCCTCCATCGCTTCCCGTATCGGGTCGAGCCGCGCCAGCTCTTTGTACTTCTCCATAGGGTCGATGCGGCGAGCAGCCTCCATCGCTTCCCGTATCGGGTCGAGCCGCGCCAGCTCTTTGTACTTCTCCATAGGGTCGATGCGGCGAGCAGCCTCCATCGCTTCCCG
>JADZAK010000188.1 GCA_020852595.1 Rhodospirillaceae bacterium | reverse complement strand
GGACAACGTTTTTGCCTCGTCCGCATCAACCGCATCAACCGCAGGCGATTTTTTCGGCCTCGCATTTTTCTGCTGGAAATTCAATCGCACCCAGTGTGATTGCGGCCGCATCAGGCAACCGGCCAAATACCCGGGTCCCAAATGCTCGGGGCAATGCACAAAACCCGCGCGGGAGGCGGGCGGATTTTTCAGATTTCAGCTTTGGGAAATTGGGCGCCGAAGGCCCACGGTACATTTATGAGCATGCGCCTTGAGGGCATTTTTTGTCAAGGATTTAAGGCGTAACCTTAAAACGACCCCTCCCTGTCCCTCCCCTTTCAGGGGGGGTGAGGAGGGGGTCGTTTTATTCTCGCCTAACCGCCCGGATGCAGGCCCGGCGCTTCGTGGCCGGTGCGGGCGACATATTCGGTATATCCGCCGCCGTATTGGTGGGGGCCTTCGGGGGTGAGTTCGAGCACGCGGTTGGAGAGCCGGCCGAGGAAGTGGCGGTCGTGGGAGACGAAGAGCATGGTGCCTTCGAACTCCGCGAGGGCCGCGACCAGCATTTCCTTGGTGGCCATGTCCAGGTGGTTGGTGGGCTCGTCGAGCACGAGGAAGTTCGGCGGATCGAACAGCATCTTGGCCATCACGAGGCGCGCCTTCTCGCCGCCCGAGAGCACGCGGCAGGGCTTTTCGACGTCATCGCCCGAGAAGCCGAAACATCCGGCGAGCGTGCGCAAGGTGCCCTGCCCGGCTTGCGGAAAGGATGAATCGAGGGATTCGAACACCGTGTCGTCGCCGTCGAGGAGGTCCATGGAGTGCTGGGCGAAGTAGCCCATCTTCACGCTGACGCCGAGTTTCACGCTGCCTTTGTCCGGCATCGTGCCGAGTTCGGGGTCGAGCGCGCCGGCGACGAGTTTCAAGAGGGTCGATTTGCCGGCGCCGTTGGCGCCGAGCACGCACCAGCGTTCCTTGCGACCCAAGTGGAGATCGAGACCTTCGTAGATGGTGTGGCGGCCATAGGCCTTGTGCACGTTCTCGAACGTGACCACGTCGTCGCCCGAACGCGGCGGCGCGCGGAATTCGAACTGAACGGCCTGGCGGCGCTTGGGCGGCTCCACCCGTTCGATTTTATCGAGCTTCTTCACACGGCTTTGCACTTGGGCCGCGTGCGACGCGCGCGCCTTGAAGCGCTCGATGAAGGCGATTTCCTTGGCCAGCATCGCCTGCTGGCGGTCGAACTGCGCCTGGCGCTGCTTTTCGGACAGCGCGCGCTGCTGTTCGTAGAAGTCGTAGTTGCCGGAATAGGTGGTGAGTTCGCCGCCGTCGATCTCGACGATCTTGTTGACGATGCGATTCATGAATTCGCGGTCGTGCGAGGTCATGAGAAGCGCGCCGTCGTAGCGCTTCAGGAAATCTTCCAGCCAGATCAGGCTTTCGAGATCGAGGTGGTTCGACGGTTCGTCGAGCAGCATGCCGTCGGGGCGCATGAGAAGAATGCGCGCGAGCGCGACGCGCATCTTCCAGCCGCCCGAAAGCAGACCGACGTCGCCGTTCATGCGCTCCTCGGAGAAGCTGAGGCCCGCCAGCACTTCGCGCGCGCGGTCTTCGAGGGCGTAGCCGTCGAGTTCCTGGAAGCGCGCCTGCACTTCGCCATATCTAATGACGAGCTCTTCCATCTTGCCGGCCTGATCGGGATCGACCATCGCGGCTTCGAGCTGCGCCATTTCGGCGGCCAGCACACTCACCGGCCCCGCGCCGTCCATGACGGCGGCCACGGCGGTCTGGCCGGACATTTCGCCGACGTCCTGGCTGAAGTAGCCGATGGTCATGCCGCCCTCGACCAGCACGCGGCCGTCGTCGGGCTGCTCGGTCCCGGCGATCATGCGGAAGATGGTCGACTTGCCGGCGCCGTTGGGGCCGACGAGGCCGACCTTTTCCCCCTTCTGCAGGGTCATCGAGGCGTCGATGAAGAGGATCTGGTGGCCGTGTTGCTTGCTGATGGAATCGAGGCGGATCATCGTTATGTCAGGGGTGCGAAAACCGATGGGAAAAAGCGCCCGCTTCTACCGATTTAGACCTCGGATTGTCAAAGGCGCGGCGGAGATGGATTGGGACCGGGACGTGAGGGCCGGCGCTCACCCCGCGGGAGCCTCGTATCCTTTGAGGTACAGCACGTCGCCGGCGCCTTGCGCGGCTTGCTCTTCAGCCGCCAGCAGCGCGGTGTAGGCGGGACTGCCGGGCGAGGACAGGACGGCAAAGAGCGGCGGACGCAGAACCGTGATCTCACGATTGAGATTGCCGCGCACAAAATCGGGGGTCAGGCCCGCGAGCCGCGCATGATGCTGCTGCGGCGCGAAGTAGCCGATCGCATGGTCCGGCGTCTCCCAGATCGGGGTCACCGCGCCGGCGAGAAGCTGCTCCTGCATCAAGGACTGAAGCTGGCCGATCGTATTTTGCTGAGAGGCCGGATCGGCCCGCGCGAACGACGCGTCGGTCGGAACCAATATAAAATCGGCGCCGCTGATGTTGACGTGCGCGACCTGCATCGTCGGCAACGGACTGACGGCGCGCGGACCCGTCAGCGCCTTGACGATCTCGGCGGCAAGCCCCTTCTGATTCAATTCCCCGATGCAGTAGCCGCTGATGCCGGAGCGGTCGGCGGCCTGAACCGCCGATACGTCGAGCTGCCCCATCATCAAAATGAATTTGACGTTCTGGACCCGGCCCGCGCCCCAGCGCCCGGATCTCAGGCCCTGCAGGAACTGAAGGCCGGTGATGGTCCCGCGCTTGTGCGCACAGATGACGCAATCAACGCGGGCGTGCGGATCCTGTAAGATGCGTAACGCCACGAGCGGCGCGGCGGCCTGATGGACCTGCGGCGCGCCACACGCAATCAGGAACTGTTCAATGCTGTTCAGCGCGGCCTTATCGCCATCCACCACGAGAAACCTCGTGCGGCGGATGATGTCCGCATCAGCGATCCCACTCATTTTGCCGTCGGCGACTCGTTGCAAATCCGATTCCCGCACGATCTATCTCGTTGAAGGGAAGTCTCCGCAAGCGATTTTCACAGGAGAGAACCGGACAACGGAATTTTGCCGGGCTTTTCAACTGGGAGCTTCGCCGCGCCGCCCCTTCCGGAGTCCGTGCGGTTTCGGGTCGCTGATTTAAACCCTCGTCCGAAGGAGTTCTTGCGGCTGAACATATCGCGCCCGTCGATACGCAGAATGCCGGCCATCACAGGCAGCGCGCCGACGATGAACGCGATATAAAGGAAGATCACCTTATGAGAGGCGCCGGTCATGCAGCGCTCTCTTTGCGTGCCCATCACCCGGCATGCAAGACCAGTTCGATGAAGTAAATTATGAAGATTATCGACGACGCTCTTCACAAACTCACATGCCTGGTGGTGAGTGCCAGCGATTTGGATCGGCACCTGCTCGGCACGGGTCTCGAGAAGCTTGGCGCCACAGACGTCCTGTCATGTCCGAGCGGCACCGAGGCGTTCAACATATTGAATTCCCGACGCCAGCCCGTCGATCTCATCCTGGCGGACATTCACGCGCCCGGCTTCCACGGCTTTGCGTTGCTCCAGGCCTTGAGGGTCGGCAACATAAAAAACATGAGGCTCAATGCAACGTTCGTCCTGACGACCGAGTCGCCTCAAATCGACCATATCCAGGCGGCGTCGGCGTTGGACGCCAACGGCTTCATTGTTAAACCCGTAGAATTCGCGAGATTCCAAACAGCGATAGCGAAGGCGCGCCGAACCGTTTTTCCACCCAACCCGGGCCGCCACGCGAACGTAACTCTGCCTGCGATCCTGGGAGATGCCCGTGTCAAATAGCACCCTCGCGATGTTGGGTCTTGGCGGTGAGACGGGATCGGCGCAACTCCACCGCATCAAGTTATCCGACTACCTCAAGATCGAAGAAAAACTCTCGGCAGAGCAAAAAACAGCCCTCGCGGTTTTCCTCGCGCACGGCGCGTCCGCACAGGATCAGGACCAGCTCGATGAATCGGGGTCCATTATCCAGCTCATCATCTGGAGCTCGGATTCAGCGGCTGCGGAATCGGTTGCCGGCTCAGCGGTCCTGAATGCCGATCTGCCGCGCCATATTTTGTGGATGTTGGCAAACGACGACGAGCGCGTCGCGGCCCCCGTGCTTGAAAAGTCGGCGGCCCTTACAGAGGAGGACCTTCTCGGAATTATCCAGTGGAGCGGCAATCCGGGAAAAATGAACTCCATCGCGCGGCGCGACGCCGTCAGCGAAACCGTCGTGCACGCGCTGGCTTGCCATGGCGATGAGACGGTCGCCCGGACTCTGCTCGAGAACTCCGGCGCGATGGTTTCAGCGGACGCTTTCGACGTCGTGCTGGACCGGTTTGGAGAGATCGAAAGCATTCAGGCCGCCATCGCGGGGCGGGAGATCGTATCGTCCGCGGTGGCCCAGCGATTGCTTTCAGTGATCACAAATCCGGAGATCGGAGCCGTGCTGGCCGCGCGCGAGACGGCGCCCCCTTCAAACGCCGCCTCGCCCGCTCGTTTCGGCGCCATTGGCCTCGATTTTGCCGAGAGTGAGCAGACCCTGGACTCGGGCCTGAATGTTCTCGTGAAGGACGGCGCCCTCACCGAGCCCGCCCTCGTGGAATTGTTGTTGGACGGAGGCTTCGAGCTTTTCGTGAGGGCCTTCGCCCGGCGGACTCAATCCGATCCCAAGGACACTCGCCGCCGTCTTGTCGAAGAAACGGCTGAATTCCTGCCCTTAGCTTGGAAAACGGCCGCCTTTTCAGAGGATTGGCTGCCGATCGCAAGAGCGGCGATGCTTGCATTGATCGAGCTTCGCGATGCAACGGGCTCAACCGATCCAAAACTGTTCCGCCGGAATCTCTACGCCCTGACAGGCGCCATCCTTCGCAGAGAAGGCGTGAAGTTGACCGGCGCGCGCCTGGACTTTTTTGTACGTCACAAGCCGAAGTGAGAATTGGCGCCGCGCAGCGCCCACGGCGCATTGGGCAAAATCACCTTTCCCTTGCCCAGTCTTCAATCACCTTCCAGTCCGTCACGCCCGACATCACCGTTACCGTCCCGGCCGGATCGATCAAAAGGGTTCGCGGCAATTCGCCTCTCCACGCCGGATCGATCTCGAACCGCAAACGCGCCGTGAACCGGTCGGCAAAATTCCAGCTCTCGACGTCGCTAAGACCCGCCTTCGCCAACGTGGCCGCGATCTTGTCCGCGGGCATCGGCGCGGGATCGGCCGCGACCAAAACGAGATCCATCTTCGGGAAGGTCTCACGCAGCCGCGACCACCGCGGAAGTTCGGTCAGACAAGGGCCGCAGGTGATGCCCCAGAGATGAACCACCAGCGGCCGGTCGGCATAGCGGGCACGGATGTCCTGCCAGCTGCCGCGGACAAAGGGTTGCGCATCGCCGGCGGCCGCCGTCCCCGCACATAGAAACACGGCCGCAAGAAACGCGAGCCACCTCATGGCGCATCCTCCAAGGAGATGAGGCGGTAGCCCTCCTTGGCCGTCAGCCATGACAGATAAGGCTGCGATCCGCGCGCGATAAGGACCGGCAGGTCGGAGGTGTCGTCGGTCGCGGCGATCTCGCGCGGCGGCGACCAGCCGCGCGACGTCTTCTTCATCGCCTGGATACTCATCCGGACGCCGTCGAATTCCTGCCACGCCAACCATAGGTCGCCGCCGACCGCGAGCAGTTGCGCATGCCCCGGATTGTTCGCCGCGTTTCCAATCGGTTTCGGCGCCGTGAACGTGACGCCGGCGTTGTGCGATTGCGCATAGAACAGGCCTTTGCGCGCATCGCCTTCGGTGAACCATGCCGCGTGATAGGCGCCCCCGGCGGCGATGGCGAAAGCCGGGCCGTGATGCGGACAGGCGTCGATCCGCCAGGAGTCGGCCGCCACGCGATGCATCGGCCCGGGCCGGCCGCCGGCGAAAGTCATCACGGCGTGATCGCGCACCTGGCCGGGGAATATCTGCCGCCACAGAACGGCGACGTTGTCCGACGCATCGAAGGCGACAGCGAAGCGGCAACATTCGCAGGTGTTGTCCCGCGCGATTGCCACCGGCCCGGCGCTTGCGCCGTCGAGCCAGGAAAACGCCAACGCGGCGCCGTTGTAAGCGGCTTTGGCCGCACCGGCGTTGCGTTTGTCCAGCCACGCCGCGAAGACGCGGCCGTCCTTCCTGACGGCCAGAACCGGAAACCTCTGGCTGACGGGATCGTCCGTCACGGGCGCCGGCCGCGAGAAGGTCTGCCCTCCGTCGGTGGACCGGCTGAGATAGATTCGCCCGTTATACCCGGGCGTCTCCTGCATCACGGTAAAGGCGACGCTCAGCACGCCCGCGGCATCGCGCACGATTTGCGGCCGCGCCTCCGGCCCGACATCCGCGGCGACGGCCTCGGGCGTAACGAAGACCGGCGGTGAAAACCGAACGCCGTCGCGCGAGGCGGCGACAACGATGCGCCCACCGCCTTGCCAAACCAGCCACAACGTTCCGTCCTTGTCGAAAAAGGGCTGCGCCTTGTCGGAGCAGGCCAGCGCGGAATCGGCGCAGACCTCGCGCGCCGCCGCAACGCTTTTCCGGGAATGATCGGCCGCTTCCAGCGGCGGCGACGCCAGACCGAACGCCAGAATGGGCGCAAGACCGAAGACGATTCTTTCGACCTTGCTCATCTTAAAACCTCATCATAAGGCCGATATAAGCCGTGCGCGGCAATCCGGGCGAGAACTGCGCCTGACCGTTTGAAACCGTACTCGTCGTCGACCAGCGCGTGTCGAACAGGTTTGAGACGCGCCCGAAGACGTCGACGCCTTCGGAGATCGTGTAGGACGCGCGGAGGTTGACCAGGTCGTACCCGCCATAGGACTGCGTGTTCAGATCGTCCATCCAGTAGGATCCGACCCGCGACCATTCGGCTTCGAGCCGCAAATGCGGACTCCACGCCGGCGTGTACTCCAGCGTGGTATTGGCGGTGACGGCGGGCGCCGCGCTGATCTCCTTGCCCGACAGGTTCGTCGCCGCGTCGACGACCCAGTGCCGATAAACATGATCGTTGAGGCCGATCGCGCTGGTAAGGCGGACTTGCGGATTCATCTGCCAGGCCACGGACGCCTAGAGCCCCTGGTGGCGCGTGCGTCCATTGTTGGTCTGGGCCGGCCCCGCGCCCGTCGTCAGGGTGAGGATGTCGTTCCGTTTGATCATTCGATAGGCGGAGAGGTCGAAATCCAGCGCGGCGACGGATCCCCGCACCCCGACCTCATAGCTGTCGGCGCCGATCGGTTTCAGAGCGAGCGAATCGCTCGTCGCCCCGGGGCGGAACATTTGCGATTCCTGGGGTATCCGGAACGATTGTTTGTAGCTGGCGAAGAGGTTGAGCGCCCGAGCCACCTGGTAGGTGGCGCCGAGGCTGGGCGTGACGCGCCGGAAGTCGATCTCCGTATCCGCGGGCCGGAAGAACGTGCGCGGGCCAAAGGGCGTGGATGTCGCAAAAGCGCCGTCGGACAGCCGGTTATCGTATTTATAGCCCAGCACATCGAAGCGCACCCCGGCGGTCACGCGCAGATCGGACACCGGCGAGGTTTCGATCTGGCCGTAGGAGGAGGCCTGCCAGAACGTCACGTCGTAATCGTAGATGCGCCCGGCGTTTGTGTAAGATGAATAGATCTTGCCGTTCCGGACCGCCGCGATGCGATCCTCGCGCCGGAAACCCGGGCTGTAGTCGAGATCGACCCCGGCAATGATCCGCGTGCGCCACGGCGCGACATCATACCGGACCTTCGCCATGAGCCCAGCCGAGCTATAACCGGTGGTGTAGATCATCGGATCGAAGGTCAAGGTGAACGTCGGCAGCAGATCCATGACGCTCCAGCGGAAATACGGAATGACCGATACGAGCGATGCACCGGCTTCTTTTTCCCAGTCGAACGACCCGCGCACGCTTTGCACAGCGCGGAAGGCGATCGGGTAGTAGTTCGTAACGGGGTTGACGGTGTAATCCGCGGCGGAGAGCGCACTGTTCGCACCCGTCTGCTGGTCGATATTCGTGGCCGAGAGGACGGTCTTCAGATGGCCGCCGGCAAGGTCGACATCGGCCCGCAACGTAAGGCTCTGGCGGTCGTAGGCGGTCGCGTCCCGCCAGCCGTCGCTGTGCGTAACGTTGACATCGGCGCGCAGGCCCAGACCGTCCCAGGTGCCGCTGGCCGCGCCGAGAGCGCGCAGCCAGCCAAACGAGCCCGCCTCCAGGGTCAAGCCGGCCTCGGGCGCCACGGTCGGCTTGCGCGTGATGCTGTTGACGATGCCGCCGATGGCGTCGCTTCCGTAGAGCGCCGTGCCCGGCCCGCGGATGACCTCCACCCCGCCCGATTGAGGGAGATTCACTTCGTAGAGGGCATTGTGATTGAAGAAGCCGGACGCGCGGACCGGCACACCGTCTTCAAGATAGAGATACACCGCCGACGTACCGACAGGCTGGCGTATCCCCGTCATGTGACCTTCGCCATTGGTCGGCTGAACCGTGACCCCGGGCACGCGGCTCAACAGGTCCGACGGATGCAGTGGGTGGATGTTCTCGATATCCTCGCGGCCGATCACGGTGACGGAACTTGCGATCTCCGTACGGAGCTGTCCCTCCCGCGATCCGGTGATCACGATTTCGGGAATCGCCACCGTTTCATCCGCGCGCGCCGACGAGACGGCGTTCAAATCGCCGTCAAGCAGGCCGCCG
>JADZAK010000187.1 GCA_020852595.1 Rhodospirillaceae bacterium | reverse complement strand
GTTTCCAACGCAGAGGCTGTTCCAGCCGCTCGGGGCGCAGGGTTAAGTCGAAACCATTCTCAAAGGGGTGGCCCGGGACATTTCGGAACCGCTCTGAGAATCGCGAAGCGTAGCAGTTGTCACACCCTGCACTGATCTTGGTGCAGCCGGTGACCGGATTCCACGTTGTATCTGTCCACTCGATTGCGCTGTTGTCCGCCATATCGGAAACCCAGGAAGCCATAGTCGTTCGCATCCTTAATAGGGGGGCGAGGTTAAGTGTCCAATAAGTTTGTTCATATTTTGTTCTTTTTTCAAAAAATAACAGCGCAGCGGCTCATCTACAAGCCTCGGGACTCGAAAAGCTTTTTACGGGTGGCGCTGGCGGGGAAAGTAGGCCCTGGTTCACGCCTAAATATAAAATTGCTCGACGAGGGCTGAACCCATCAGCCTGTAGGTGTGTAGCCCCACCCTCACCTCAGCTCCAAGTTATGAATAATTTCCCTCATTACGAGTGTTTGGGAATCTTTAATTTTTGTTAACCAGGGTATGTGCACCTGCGGGAAGGCAAATGGTTAACGCCGTTTTGCCTCGAAACTTGCTGAAATATAAGGAGATTCCCCTATTTCGCCATAGGCCTGGGCTCCATAGCTTAGAAAAATTCGAAATTGTGGCGAATAGCGGTCTATGAGGAGTTTGCGAAAATGAATGCATCTATTACGAGTGTCGACCGCTTTACCACCGGCCCGCGTTATCGCCGCGTCCTCACGGTTCTTGGCACCCGCCCCGAAGCCATCAAATTCGCGCCCGTCGTGCGCGCGCTGGCGCAGGCCGGTGTCGATCATGCCGTCTGCTCCACCGGCCAGCACCGCGAGATGCTCGCCCAGGTCTTCAAAGTGTTCGGCCTGAAGCCGACGTACGATCTCCAGCTCATGGCCGCCGGTCAGGCGCTGGGCGAAATCGCCGGCGCGGCCGTCGCCGCCGTCACGCGCGTCATCGCCGAATACAAGCCCGATCTCGTCCTTGTGCAGGGCGACACCACCACCGCTTTCGCCGGCGCCGCCGCCGCTTTCTATAGCGGCGTCGCCGTCGGGCATGTGGAAGCGGGCCTGCGTACGGGTGACCTGCGCTCGCCGTTCCCGGAAGAAGCCAACCGCAAGCTCATCGGCGTCGTCGCCGACTGGCACTTCGCGCCGACCCTGCGCGCGCAACAAAACCTTCTCAAGGAAGGCGTCGATCCGCGCCGCATTGTCGTCACCGGCAATACCGGCATCGATGCCTTGCGCATTGCCCGCGAGCGTCTCCTGAAGGACGCGGCCCTGCGCGGCGAATGCGAAGGCAAATTCGGCTTTATCGATCCCACGAAGAAGCTTGTCCTCGTGACCGGCCACCGCCGCGAGAACTTCGGCGAAGGCCTGGCGCGCATGTTCGCGGGCCTCGAGCGTCTCGCGCAGCGTCCGGATGTGCAGATCGTGTATCCGGTGCACCTCAATCCGAACGTGAAGGGCCCCGCCCACGCCGCGCTCGGCGGTGTGAACAACGTGCACCTGATCGCGCCGGTCGAATACCACGAGATGATCTATCTCATGGAACGCGCCAGCCTGATCGTCTCGGACTCGGGCGGCATCCAGGAAGAAGCGCCGTCGTTTGGGGTTCGGTTGCTTGTCACCCGCGACGTCACCGAGCGCCCGGAAGCCGTCGAAGCCGGTTGCGCCAAGCTCATCGGCACCGACCCGTACAAGATGCTCCCGGAAGCGATCCGCGTTCTTGAAAACGCCGGCCCGCGCGTCATCGGCGCCGCGCACCACAATCCGTTCGGCGACGGTTACGCCGCCACGCGCATTTGCGCCGTTCTGCTCGGCGTGCCCGACGCGGTTTCGCCCCTGTCCACCTTTCAAGCCGGCTCTGCAAGCGGTCTAAAATGACGACGAACGCGCCTCTCAGACTTCGCCTGATGGCGACCGCGGCGGCGGTACTGGCCGCCACCTCCACGGTTGCCGTCGGCGCCGAGGCGCCCGCCGCGAAGACCCCGGCCAAAGGGCCGTTTCATCCCTACCTGGAGCGGTCGTTCGCGCTTTCCGACCTGAACTTCGCCGATCCGCTCATTTTCAGCGGCGCCGAGTTCGGCCAGCAGATCTTCTTCCCCATTCCGCGTGACGTGCGCGTGCATGACGTCGCCATCGATATCGACGGCCACTATGTGCGCAGCGAACTCGGCCACGCCGCCTTCGTCGCCAGCGTGAACGACATTCCCGGCTTCGCGCTCGAGCCGCAGGAGCCCAGCGGCGCGTTCACCCGCACCATCGACGTCGCCGAGAGGCAGCTGGCCGACCCCTTCGTGAAACTCGACCTGCGCTATTCGTCCATCGTGTCCGAGGACCGCTGCACCGAGCAGCGCTCCATCGCCAATGTCTTTACGGTCTCGCCGCACAGCAAGCTGCGGTATCGCGTCGACGCCGCCGACGTGAAGGATGTCCGCAGTGCGTGGGGCATGTTGCCCTCGCGCCCCACCATCCTCATTCCCGCCGGCGCCATCGATGAATCGCACTACGCCGCGGCGCTGAAACTCGCGCTCGCCATGTCGGCGGACGGCCGCCAGCCGGAGATCGTCACCGCGCCCGGGATCGGCGACATCGTCGACGCCGCCGGTTTCACGGTGCCGGCCGACCTCGCGCGCATCGCCGCTTTCCGCGCGTTTGACGGACACGAGACGATAAAGCTCGCCACTCAGGCCGAGCGCGGCGCCTATTTGCTGCTGGGTGTCCTGCACGGCCGCGCCGTCGGCGAAGTCGCCATCGGCTCCAAATGGCTTGCCGCCCAGACCGCAGGCGACATCGCCGCCCTGACCGCCGACGCCGAACAGGCCGGCCCGGAGGCCGCGCGCGCGCTGGCCGGCCTCCTGGCGGAACTGCCGACCGCCGCCATGGCCTCCGACGCCGACAATCTGACCCTGGAAACGATTCTCGGCCAGCCGGTCATC
>JADZAK010000186.1 GCA_020852595.1 Rhodospirillaceae bacterium | reverse complement strand
GCCGACTTGAACGGAGACGCGGCGTTTTGAGGCTATTTTCGAGAGAGGAACCCTCTTTCGGAGATGCCCATGTACGGCGGCAAAATCCTGTTCGCGCAGCTCATGGAGTTCCTGCCGTGGACGACGTTTGCGCGAACGGTGGTCCGCTACGGCGGTGACCGCTATGTGAAGTCGCTGCGATGTTCCGAGCATTTTCGGATCATGGCATTTGCGCAATTGACCTACCGCGAGAGTATTCGCGACATCGAGGCATGCCTATCGGCACAAGCAGCCAAGCTCTATCACATGGGGTTGCGCGCGCCTGTACGGCGCACAACGCTGCAGGATGCAAACGAACTGCGCGACTGGCGCATCTATGCCGACTTTGCGCAAGTCCTGATCCGCCAAGCGCGTAAGCTTTACGCCAAAGAAGCGATGCCCGGCGAGATCGCCGAGGCCATCTACGCCCTCGATTCCACGACTATCGATCTGTGCCTGTCGCTGTTTCCGTGGGCTCCATTCCGCCTCAGAAAGGCGGCGGTGAAGATGCACACGCTGCTCGACCTGCGCGGCGCCATCCCCAGCTTTATCCATATTTCCGAGGGTAAACTGCATGACGTCAATGTTCTCGACCTGCTCCTGCCGGAAGCCGGTGCCATCTATGTGATGGACCGCGGGTACGTCGATTATGAACGGCTTCATACTCTGCATCTCGCAGGCTCGTTCTTCGTTATCCGTGCGAAGTCCAATGTAGACCTGCGCCGCCTTTCCTCAGGTCCGGTCAACCGCACAACCGGGGTGATCTGCGATCAGACCGTGATCTTGCAAAGCGCATACGCGCGCCCGCGCTTTCCCGCACAGCTACGGCGCATCCGATACCTCGATCCGGAAAGTGGCAAGGCGCTGGTCTTCCTCACCAACCAGTTCACCCTCTCTCCGAAGATCATCTGTGATCTCTACAAAGCGCGCTGGCAGATCGAGCTGTTCTTCAAGTGGATCAAACAGCACCTGCGCATCAAACGCTTCTATGGAACTTCCGAGAACGCCGTGAAGTCGCAAATCTGGATCGCAGTGGCAGTCTACGTCCTCATCGCAATCGTAAAAAAGCGTCTCAATCTCGATGCGTCGCTCCATACGCTGCTACAGATCTTCTCCGTCACGATCTTCGAGAAAATCCCCATTTCTGAGGCCTTCTTGTCCCTCACCCCCGACCAAAAAAGCCAGAATGTTCCTAACCAGCTAAACTTGTTCGCTTTTTAACCGGCCAGCAGTGATCTGATATAATTTTCGCTTGCGCCGGAAGGTGTTGAGAGATGGATCCCCCGGACGCTGCGCGCCGGAGGATGACATTTAGGCGAATTCGGCAAATTCAATGTCACACGGAAAATCGGGCGAAAATGTGCATGGGCCGAGTCGCAGGACAATGCGATGTATTGCCTCCCTCCCGAAAGGGAGAGGTGAGGAGGGGAAACGACCCCTCCCTCACCCTCCCCTTTCAGGGGAGGGACAAACGTGAAGTTATCCACAGGCGCGGGCTCATTTGGTTATACACGCGGAAGATATCCACAATATTCAGTAGTCCGTGCATTGACCCTGCCTTCCGAATCGGCCCAAACTCTCACGACCTTATCCCCCCGTGGAAGAGACCGGCCTTGCACGTCCGCCGGCGCCGAAGGAGCAACCGCCCTCGGAAACTTTCAGGCAAAAGGACCGCGGGGGATTGGTACTCTGGAAAGCAGACCGCGGATCTTCGTCCGTGCTCTCACCGAAGATGTAAGCCGGTGCGTTTCTTTTAAAACGCGACCTCCGGTGAATCTTTCAGGTTTTCCGACAGAGGGGGGCGCCGTGACACTCGGATTCTGAATCCGTTCTGGCACCTCGGCGTTGAACCTCTTTTTGGAGAACCGCGTGGCCGATCCCTCTACGCCCTTGAAGCACACACCGCTCGACGCGCTGCATCTGTCGCTGGGCGCGAAGATGGTGCCGTTCGCGGGCTACAACATGCCGGTCAATTACCCGCTCGGCGTCCTCAAAGAACATGTGCACACGCGCGAGCACGCGGGGCTGTTCGATGTCTCGCACATGGGCCAGGGCGAACTGTCGGGCGAGAACGTGGACGCGGCGCTGGAAGCGCTGGTGCCGGGCGATCTTAAAGGGCTGAAACCCGGCCAGATCCGCTACACGGTGCTGCTCAATGACGAGGGCGGCATCCTTGACGATCTGATGGTGACCCGCCCCGCCGAAGCGGGCAAGGACGGCACGCTCTATCTCGTGGTGAACGCGGCGTGCAAGGATCAGGACTTCGCGCATATCGCCGCCAAGCTCAAAGGCAAGGCGATGCTGCTGCGTCACGAGGACGCGGCGCTGCTGGCGCTGCAGGGTCCGTCGGCGGCCAAAGTGCTGGCGCGTTTCATTCCCGCGGCGGCCTCCATGGGGTTCATGACCAGCCGCGTGGAAAGCTTTGAAGGCGTGCCCGTGCGCCTGTTCCGCTCGGGTTATACGGGCGAGGACGGCTACGAGATCTCCGTGCCCGCGGACAAGGCGGAGCGGGTGGCGCGCCGCCTGCTGGCCGAACCGGGCGTCGCCGCGATCGGCCTCGGCGCGCGCGACTCGCTGCGCCTCGAGGCGGGGCTTTGCCTGTACGGCAACGACATCGACACGACGACCACGCCCGTCGAGGCGGGTCTGCCCTGGGTGATCGGCAAGCGCCGGCGTACGGAGGGCGGTTTCCCGGGCGCGGCCAAGATCCTCAAGCAGCTGAACGAAGGCGCAGCCAAAACGCGCGTCGGCATCCAGCCGCTCGGGAAAGCGCCCGCGCGCGCCCACACCGAAATCCAGGACGCGCAAGGCAACAAGATCGGAGAAATCACTTCGGGCGGCTTCGGCCCTTCGGTGAACGCGCCGGTCGCCATGGGCTACGTCGATTCCAAATTCGCCGCGAACGGCACCAAGGTGACTCTCATCGTGCGGGGGCAAGCCTTGCCCGCCGAAGTCGCGCCGCTGCCGTTCGCGCCGCATCGTTACTACAAGAAATAACCGGGGAGAGCGTTATGAGTGTTCGTTTCACCAAGGATCACGAGTGGATCAAGGTCGATGGAAAAATCGGCACCGTCGGGATCACCCAATATGCCCAAGCCCAACTCGGCGACATCGTGTTCGTCGAAGTGCCGGCGGCCGGCAAGGCGCTGAAGGCCGGCGGCGAAGCGGCGGTGGTCGAGTCCGTGAAGGCCGCGAGCGAGGTCTACACGCCCGTCAGCGGCACCGTGAAGGAGGGCAACGCCGCGCTGCCCGACGCGCCGCAGACCGTGAACGAAGACCCGCAAGGCGCGGGCTGGTTCTTCAAGATCGAGCTGTCGAACCCCGGCGAGCTCGATGGGCTCATGGATCAGGCGGCGTATGAGAAGTATGTGGCGGAGTTGAGCGCCTAGAGCGCTGACCTTCTTTAGTCCCTCCCCTGTAAGGGGAGGGGAAGGGAGGGGTCGTTTTGTAGCAGCGGCCTCTTCCGGAAAGAAAAAAACGACCCCCTCCTAACCTCCCCCTTTCAGGGGGAGGGATAAAAAAGGGGCAAAGACGAAAAGGAAAGTGGATCGATGCGTTATCTACCTCTCTCCGAAACCAACCGCCGGGACATGCTGGCGGAGATCGGCGCGGCGTCCGTGGACGAGCTGTTCAAGGACCTGCCGAAGCAGGCCTTGGGCGCGGCGCGCTTCGATCTCCCCAAGACCATGAGCGAGATCGAGGTGGAGCGCGCGCTCGGGACCATGGCGGCGAAGAACATGAACTGCGCCGCCTCGCCCGCCTTCCTCGGCTGCGGCAACTACCGCCATCACACGCCGGCCTCGCTCGACTACATCATCCAGCGCGGCGAGTTCCTGACGGCCTATACGCCCTACCAGCCGGAAATCAGCCAGGGCACGCTGCAGGCGATCTTCGAATTCCAAAGCCAGGTGGCGCTCATCACCGGCATGGAAGTGGCGAACGCCTCCATGTACGACGGCGCGACGGCCTGTGCGGAGGCCGTGGCGATGGCCGCCCGTGTCACCAAGCGCGACCGGGCGCTGATCTCGGGCCGCGTGCACCCGCACTATCGGGATGTCACGAAAACCCAGATGACGTTCCTGGATGTGGACGTCGAATGTCTGGCGCCGGATCCGTACGGCGTCGAGGACCTGATCGGCCGCATCACGCCGGACCTTGCCTGCGTGGTCGTGCAGACCCCGGGTTTCTTCGGGCATCTGTCGGATTACACCGTGCTGGGCGAAGCCTGCCACAAGGCGGGCGTGCTGCTGGTGGTGTGCGTGACGGAACCGGTGTCGCTCGGCCTCGTGAAATCGCCGGGCGCCATGGGCGCGGACATCGTGGTGGGTGAAGGCCAGTCGCTGGCGGGCCCGATGAGCTTCGGCGGCCCCGGCGTTGGCTTGTTCGCGACACGCGAGAAGTTCCTGCGCCAGATGCCGGGGCGCCTGTGCGGCGAGACGACGGACGAAGACGGCCGCCGCGGCTGGGTGCTGACCCTGTCGACACGCGAGCAGCATATCCGCCGCGAGAAGGCGACCTCGAACATCTGCACCAACTCCGGCCTCATCGCGCTGGCGTTCTCGGTGCACATGACTCTGCTCGGCGAAGCGGGCTTCAAGCGCTTGGCGGAACTCAACCACGCCACGGCCTGCGATCTCGCGGGCAAGCTGGAAGGCGTGAAGGGCGTGAAGCTTTTACCTTCGGCTTTCTTCAATGAATTCGCGCTCGCGCTGCCGAAACCGGCGGCGGAAGCGGTGGAAGCGCTGGCCAAGAAGGGCGTGCTCGGCGGCGTGCCGGCCTCGCGCTTCTATCCGACCTATCCCGAACTCGCGAACATCCTCGTCGTCTGCGCGACCGAGACCAACAGCGCGGAGGACCGGGTCAAACTCGTGAAGGCGCTGACGGAGGTGCTGTCATGACGTTGCCCACAACAGCCAGCGGCCATAAGGGCCTTCAGTTCGAACAAGCCCTGATTTTCGAGCAAGACACGCCGGGCATGACGGCTGTCGATCTGCCGGCGCCGCCGACCGCCAAGCAGCGCCTCGGCGACGTGAAGCGCAGCGGGCCGATTGGGTTGCCGGGATTGTCCGAGCCCGAAGTCGTGCGCCACTACACGCGCCTGTCGCAGAAGAACTATTCGATCGATTCCGGTTTCTATCCGCTGGGCTCGTGCACCATGAAGCACAACCCGCGCCTCAACGAGAAGATGGCGCGCCTGCCCGGTTTTGCCGAGATCCATCCGTTCCAGCCGGTCTCGACCGTGCAGGGCGCGATGGAGCTGATCGACACCACGGCGCGCTGGCTCACCGAATTGACCGGCATGGCGGCCGTGGCGATGTCGCCGGCGGCCGGCGCGCATGGCGAGTTCTGCGGCCTGATGTGTATTCACGCCGCGCATGACGCCAACGGCCAGGCGCAGCGTACCGTCATCATCGTTCCGGAATCCGCCCACGGCACCAATCCGGCGACGGCGGCCTTGTGCGGTTATGCGGTCGAAGCGATCCCGGCGAACGCTGAAGGCCGCGTCGATCTCGCGGTGCTGAAGGCGAAGCTGGCCGAGCACGGCGACACGGTGGCGGCGGTGATGATCACCAACCCGAACACCTGCGGTCTGTTCGAGCGCGAGTGCATCGAGATCGCCGAAGCGGTCCATGCGGCGGGCGCCTACTTCTACATGGACGGCGCGAACTTCAACGCCATCGTCGGCCGCCTGAAGATCGCCGATCTCGGCGTCGACGCCATGCACATCAACCTGCACAAGACCTTCTCGACCCCGCACGGCGGCGGCGGCCCGGGCGCGGGCCCGACGGTGCTGTCGGCGAAGCTCGCGCCGTTCGCGCCGGTGCCGATGGTGGTGAAGGCGCCAGAAAAAGAAGGTGAAGGTTACGCGGTGGAAGAACACGCGGGCTTCGGCGCGGCGAAACAGGCTTTGGGCCGCATGAAGGGTTATCACGGCCAGTTCGGCGTGTTCGTGCGCGCGCTCAGCTACATGATGAGCATGGGCTCCGACGGCCTGAAACAGGCGTCCGGCGACGCGGTGCTGAACGCCAACTACCTGATGGCGCGCCTGTCGAGCGAGCTGACGCCGGCTTTCGCCGGTCCGTGCATGCATGAGTGCGTGTTCGACGACCGTTTCTTGAAGGGCACGGGCGTGACCACCCTCGATATCGCCAAGGCGCTGATCGACGAGGGCTTCCATCCGCCGACGATGTACTTCCCGCTGGTGGTGCACGGCGCGCTCTTGATCGAGCCGACCGAGACAGAGAGCAAGGCGGCGCTGGATCAGTTCGTGACCTCGCTGCTCTCCCTGGCGCGCAAGGCCAAGGAAGGCCGCGCCGCCGAATTCCAGGCCGCGCCGCAGCTCAGCCCGCGGAGACGGCTCGACGAAACAAAAGCCGCGCGCCGGCCGGTCCTGCGCTGGACGCCG
>JADZAK010000185.1 GCA_020852595.1 Rhodospirillaceae bacterium | reverse complement strand
TTAAGTTCCAGGTGGGCGGATGAGTGACCTCTTCGCGGGTCACGCGCCATCCCAAGAGCCGGAGAGTCTCGGGAGCGGAAAGGGCCCCAAGGTCGGACAGCCGCTGGCGGACCGCCTGCGGCCAGCGGCCCTCGGCGACGTGGTCGGGCAGGAGCACCTCCTGGGCCCCGAAGGTCCCATCGGCCGGATGGTCGCCGCCCGGCGGGTGACCTCCATGGTCTTATGGGGTCCGCCGGGGGTGGGTAAGACCACCATCGCCCGCCTTCTGGCAAAAGGGACCGACCTCTATTTCCAACCCCTCTCGGCGGTGTTTTCGGGTGTCGCCGATCTGCGCAAGATTTTCGAGGCGGCGGCCAAGCGCCGGCAGATGGGGCAGGGCACGCTCCTGTTCGTCGACGAGATCCACCGTTTCAACCGCTCCCAGCAGGACGGCTTTCTTCCTTATATGGAGGACGGGACGATCATCCTGGTCGGCGCGACCACGGAGAACCCGTCCTTCGAACTGAACGCCGCGCTTATGTCGCGCAGCCAGGTCATGGTGTTGCGGCGTCTGGACGACGCGGCGCTCGACCGGCTGTTGACCCGGGCCGAGCAGGATGCCGGCCGGCCGCTCCCCCTGACCGAAGACGGCCGGGCCGCCCTCCGCGCCATGGCCGACGGTGACGGCCGCCATATTCTGACGTTGGCCGAGGACATCTTCGCCCTGACCCCGCCGCCGCCGGCGCCGCTCGACGCGGCGGGTCTGGCCAAAGTCGTGCAGCGCCGCGCGCCCGTCTACGACAAGGACCGCGAGGGGCACTACAACCTCATCAGCGCGGTTCATAAGTCGCTGCGGGGATCGGACCCGGATGCGGCGCTCTATTGGGTGTCGCGCATGCTCGACGGCGGCGAGGACCCGATCTACATCCTGCGCCGCCTGACCCGCTTCGCGGCCGAAGACATCGGCATGGCCGATCCGCAGGCGCTTCAGATCGCAATTTCCGCCTGGGAGACCTACGACCGCCTGGGATCGCCCGAGGGTGAACTGGCCCTGGCGATGCTGGTCGTCTACCTGGGCACGGCCCCCAAATCCAACGCCGCCTATGTCGCTTACGGCGAGGCCCGCGCCGCGGCCAGACGGACCGGCTCGCTGACGCCGCCGATGCATATCCTGAATGCGCCGACGCGCATGATGAAGGATCTCGGTTACGGGAAGGGCTACGCCTACGACCATGACCGGGGCGAAGGCTTCTCCGGGCAGAACTATGTCCCCGACGGCATGGCGCGCGAACAATTCTATCGCCCGGTCGAGCGCGGCTTCGAACGCGAGGTAGCCAAGCGCCTCGCATACTGGCAGAAGCTGCGCGACAATAGATCGGAGTAACGATGAGCGGCGTTCAGCAGATAGAAGTCGGAAGAGACGAGGGCGACACCCGTCTCGATAGGTGGCTCAAGCGCCGCTTTCCCGAACTGACTCAAGGGCGGATCGAGAAGCTGCTGCGCACCGGGCAGATCCGCGTCGACGGCGCGCGCGTCAAATCCAGCCAGCGCGTCGAGGCGGGGCAGACGATCCGCGTTCCGCCGCTGGGCGGATCGGTCCAGCCGCAAGCCGCGGCGCCCCAGAAGAAGCCCGCGTTCGTGCCGTCGGCGCGCGATCTCGCCGAAATCCAGAAGATGGTCCTTTACAAGGACGACGATCTCATTGCGCTCAACAAGCCGCCCGGCCTCGCGGTCCAGGGCGGCACCAAGACCGAGCGCCATATCGACGGCATGCTCGACGGCCTCAAGTTCGACCGCGACGAGCGTCCGCGCCTGGTGCACCGCTTGGACCGGGACACCTCCGGCGTGCTCATCGTCGCGCGTTCGGCGAAAGCGGCCACCAGCCTCGCAAATCTTTTTCGCAGCCGCGACATGGAAAAGGTCTATTGGGCGCTGGTGATCGGTCATCCCGAGCATGAAGCCGGCACGATCTCGGCGAAGCTGGCCAAGACCGGCAGCCGCGGGTTCGAGCGCATGGAATGGGACGACGAGGAAGGCCAGACCGCCGTGACGGATTATCGCGTGGTCGCCACCGCCGCGCGCAAAATCTCCTGGCTTGAGTTGATGCCCCAGACCGGCCGCACCCACCAGCTGCGCGCGCACTGCAAACTGATCGGCACGCCGATCATCGGCGACGGGAAATATTCCATTACAAACCCGGATCCGTCGCAGCGCACGGATTTGAGCGACGGTCTCCTCTCCGACATCGCGGACCGTATGTGCCTGCACGCGCGTTCCTTAAGCATCCCGCGCGCCGGACGTAAGGTGCTGACGATCACCGCGCCCTTGCCGAAACACATGGCGGAGGCTTTCGACGATCTCGGTTTCGACGAGAGCGAAGCGGGATGAATCTCGAAGACATCGATCGTCTGCACGCGGAAGGGCGCCGGCCGCGCACGGAAATTCAAGGGGCGATGAACGTCGCATGACACGGCCCCTGCGCCTCGCGATCTTCGATCTCGACGGAACGATCGTCGACAGTCAGGCGAACATCGCGCGCGCGGTGCATGAAGCCGCCGCGCTCATGAAGGTCGACCCGCCGGCGCCGCATGAAATCCCGCGGGTGATCGGTCTCTCGTTGACCGAGGCGCTCGGCCGCCTGTTTCCGGCGCTCGAGCCTCCGCGCCTGCTGGAATTGGATCAGGCCTACCGCGATTGCTTCAATCGCTTCCGCACCGAAGCGGATTTCAGCGAGCCGCTGTTCGACGGCACGCACGACGTGCTCGACGCGCTCGACGCGCAAGGCGTGCTGCTCGGCATCGCCACCGGCAAGGCCATGCGCGGCGTGCGTCACGTTCTGGAACGCCACGGGCTCGCGAACCGTTTCGTGACAATCCAGACCCCCGAGCACGCGCCCGGCAAGCCGCATCCGGAGATGATCTATCGGGCGATGGCGGAGACGGGCGCCGCGCCCGCGCATAC
>JADZAK010000184.1 GCA_020852595.1 Rhodospirillaceae bacterium | reverse complement strand
CCAAGCCCGCTTTCGCAGCGCCCCAGGGCTGCACCCAAGGCACGCGGCCTTTCTCCAACTCCGAAATAATCCTGTCCGTTACGTCTTGATACAGGCTGGCCCGCTCCGGGCCAGTGTTGCGGTTTCTGGTGTTGGGTTTCATCGGTTGCTTCCTTCCTTCAAAACCGCGCACCTGCCCGCGGAAGGGGGGTGGCGGCGGAAAGCGACCGTTAGACCCGGCCCAGCGAGGGCTTCACCCGAAGGGCTTGACCCGGAGCGAAGCGATGGGTTGAAGCCCGAGTGGACGGGTCTATAAGGGAGCGGGCCGACACCCGCCTTCCGGGGGCAGGACCACAACAACCTCATCGCGCGACAGCGCGATGGCCGAATCTCTTGCTTGCGTCAGGGATCGTCACCCGAAGGGCCGAGACGCGAAAACGCGGCTCGGTGGAGCGCGCCTTGGCGCGCGGAATAGAGCCCGGCGTGCGGCGGAACGCCGCGCGGGCGCCACACGGTTTGATATAAGATGATGCGAGTTTGTTTATCTTAGAATTGCAAGGCGCTATTTTGGCGAGATTGAGCTTTTATTTTCTGCCCTGGCGACGTTGCACGCTGCACTTTCCTCTGCAACTGTGCGGCTGTCGTGGCAAACGTCGCACTCAATCCCGAAATTGCTGATGAAGTTCCTTGGTCAGACCAAGTAACTGACTACGATGAACAGCACTTGGTCGTGTATCTTAGATTGCTTGATGCACGTTCTGCCGGCGCAAGCGACGCCGAGATCGCGCGGATTGTCCTCGGGATTGATCCCCAAAGAGAACCGGAGCGTGCGCAAAAAGCACTCACCAGCCATATTCGTCGGGCACAGTGGATGACCACACAAGGCTATAAGCACCTTTTACAGACTGAGTGAACGTCTATGCCAGGAACCTCCGATAATCACCGGCGATAAGAACGCGCCCACGCTTGATAGCGCGCCGAACCCGATTCAATAAGTGACTCCGTTGGTGGCGCCAATCCCGCTCAAAGCGTTCCTCACCGACCAATGCTTGAGCAATTTTCCGATGTGTGGCTCCCTGGCGCCAACCATCGAGGGCTTGGATCACTTCTGCCAGTCGGCGACCTTGCGAATAGGGCGGATAGAGAGATCTCCGTAACTCTCCGTGTCTCATAAAATCAGAAAATTGTTTTAGGGCGCGGAAATAGTTGTTCGGAGAGCCGGCAGGCGGCGGTATATCGACCAAAAGCCGTTCTGCCTCGAAAACCGAGACACCCCGGACTTCCAACTGCAATGATCGCCCGTCGTGCGTAAACAAAACATGCTGACGCCCGCTTGCATCAACATTAATGAGTGTCCGGCAAAGATGCCCTGTTAGGGGCAACAAATCCGATACATCGTGCTCTCCACCTCGAATAGCCATGACCGGCAAGACAGTGCGACAGACGTGTGAAGACCAAAATACGTTTGCCTCGCGGGCGTCACGGTCGGGATTTTCAAAAGGTGCTATAAGGCCCCATCCGTCCATATTAGCGTCGGGTATGCTGCTCTTGATAGCGGCTATGCCTGAGATATGGCGCTTTGCCCGGAGACTTGGCGTGAGCGCACTCCACGCTGCACGATAGTCGGCGTTGCGGCGTAGCAGCTCCCAAGCCCACGCCCGGCGCGGAAGCTGCGTGGTCCAATGGTAGCTATCTCTTCTTTGCCAATCCGTTGACGCATCCAAATCTTGCAATCGCGTCAATACCGACCCTCCTACGATATTGCCACATCAATTGCGATAAGACTGTCTTGCGGACACCCGCACACCTTCTTGCAGCGAACGCCTACCTCGTTCTGTTGGAGTTAATTGTGAGAATGATGGTCCGCCCCCGAATCGCTTGATGCTCCGCTATAGTTCAAAGGCATGACGATCGCCGTAACGCTCACATCGCCTTGATTCTCGAAAGTGAAGATAATCGGAATTTCGTCGCCGACTTTGAGAGGCGCCTTCAGATCCATAATCATCACATGATAATTACCCGGCGTGAGGGCAACACCCTTCCCGGCGGGAACGGGCAGCGTTTCGATGCTTTCCATGCGCATAACACCATCCTTGCCTGTGGATGAATGGAGATGCGCCATACCGGCAATCGCCGTTCTAATGCCGGTCAACACGTCATCGGCGGTCCCGCTGTTCAAAATGGTTGCGTATGCAGCCGTGATCTTTGTTGAACCCGGCGTGGCGCGAACCCACGCATCGTTGACCGTCACCTCGGCAAAAGCCGGACTCGCAATCGACAACGTGCTTATCACAGCGAAAATCAATGCTTTCATGACACCTCCTACTGCTTCCAATTTTTCATTTCTGTGCCGAGGTCGTCGACCAACTCCTCAGCACCGACATCGGCGCGAAATGGCCGCACGTAACTTCCGTCCGGGGCGATAAGATATAGCGCCGTACTGTGATCCATCGTGTAATCCGTCCCAAGTGGACGCTTCCGGTAGAAGACGCCATAGAGTTTTGCGACGGCAGCCGTTTCGTCATCCGTCCCAGACAAACCAAAAATGTTGTCGTCGAAGTTGGCGAGATATTCTTTGAGAATGGCGGGAGTATCGCGCTCGGGATCAATGGTGATGAAGATAGCTTGAATTTCCTTACCTAACCCGCCGATGTTTTGGAGCGTCGCCGATACCTTCTGCATCGCCAGAGGGCATGCCTCCGGACACATGGTGAATCCGAAGAACATCAGAAGCCATTTTCCCTGGTAGGTCGCGAGCGTGACTCTCTGACCGTTCGTATCGGTAAGAGAAAAGTCACGACGTTGCGGGCGCTGTTCGACGACAACGTGACCGTTACCCGACTTCTGTGAGAAGACCTGTCCGAGCCATAGCCCTCCCGTCACAGCGACGAGCAGAGCCGCTAAAGCGGCGGGGAGCCAAAACAGCGGGAGTTGGCGCGTAATCGGCTTCTTCATTGCAGAGTTTCCAAATATCGCACTAAGACGAGGCGGGATCCGCTTGCGTCTTTCTGGGACTAGTTTTCCCAAGATGTGATTGTGATGGTGGCTGCTTGCACCGTACTGCCATTCAATTGGACGATCAGCGGTGTATGAGCAGGCAGTTCGTAGGCGACAGACTTAAAGAGTGACTTGCATCCGGTCTGCATTTCAAATGCACGGGATGAAATGTGTTTGCCGTTGGCGACGACGTCGATCCATAGCCCGCTTGATGCTGAAATACGGTACACGCCGGCTTTATCGACGGTGAATGTTGCCAATCCTGAGAATTTTCCCGGACCTCCACGATCTGTTTCTGGCGGCACAGAAAACCGCACATCCGAATGTGGCAACAAAGCCAGGTCAACTTTACGAGACACCGGGATGATAGGCGTTGAGTCTGACGTAGCGCTTGCTTTAACGGCTAGTGCTTCGGATTCCCAAAGCTTAAACTCCCGCTCCATATTCCAGCCGAAAGTTGAGCAATCCCCATGCATTTGCTCCATCGGTCGCTGAGGCAACACGTCTGCGGCCATGGCTGAGGAAATCACGATAAATGTCAGCAAGGTGCCAATCGAACTCATCCGCATAGAAGCCTCCTTTAAAACTGGTATCGGAGCGTTAACGATACGGATCGCCCTTCGCCCGGATAGCCCGCGTCATATTCGTAATATGTATCGAACAGATTTGTCGCAGCGACCTCGATGGCGTATCCAGATTGTGACTGCCAACCAGCCTTTAGCCCAACAAGTGCGTAGTCCTGGATCGGGTTGCCCGTGCCGATGTCACTCGTGCGCTGCATGCCACGGTAGCTGAGCGATGCTTGCCCGAAAAAGCCGCGACCGAGTTCCGCCTGAATATCGAAGTCAATCTTGTTCTTTGGCACTCCAAAAAGGAGAACGCCGGGACGGTTCTTCAGGACGCGGTCGAGGTAGGTGTAGCGAAGATGCGCGCTTAACCACTCGTACTTAGCTGTCAAATCCGTTTCGAATCCTGCGATTTCAATGGTGCCCACATTTTGCGATTGGGTGATGGTATTGAACGGCGCCACGGGATTCGTCCCGATGATGGCGTTCTGGACAAAATCGGCTGCTTCTCCCCAATAAATACTGGCACTTCCTGACAGCCAACTCGCGAAGCTGCCGCGAACACCCGCCTCTACGGTTGTCAACTGCTCTGGCTCTAAAGCTGGATTAGGCTGCCCGAAGCCAAGGCGATAAGAGTAACGCTCAAACATCGACGCAAAACGAGACTTTCGCGATACGCCACTATAGAGGTCGATGTCATCATTCAATGCGTATTCCACGCCTGCCTGGACATTAAAAGCGTTCTTGTCTCGCACCGGAAATTGCGTACCAATTACGGATGGATTGTCGGCAAACTTTGCATTACGAAAATCATAGGAGGCACCTGCGCTGAGACTTATCGCTTCGTTTAGCGCAAAACGCGCCGCTGTCGCGATAGATCCCGTAAGATCGCGCATACGACTACTGGGGCCGCCCGTCGGATTGAATTCCCGATGAGTATCCTGTTTAAGGAACCCAGCGATCTTCACATCACTGGCGATTCCAACTGGAATCGTGAGTTCTGTGGAGCCACCGTAAGTATTGTCGTCATAGTTACTTGTGAACGCGAATGGCAAAAACTGCGTTGTGTAGTTTACGTTGTCATAGCGGCGAAGCTGATTTTTGAAGGAATCGTAATAGGCTCGTCCCTTTAGAATCCAACCATTTCCGAAATCCGTGCGCGTATTCAGGTAAACACTGGTTTTATCGTAGAAGGGCCAATCAAAGAAAATAGCATTGCTTGCCGTCGGACCAGCGTATGGCGGTGCGCCTTTCTCTCCCTCTTGACGGATTACAATCAGGGTATATTCGCCATTCTCTGGCGTGTAACCGATCTTTCCTGTGAGATTTAAATCTTCGGCCGCAGATCGCAAACGGCGCCCTGACGCCTGTAAGGCCGTGGGCGTAAATCCACCCGGGAGAATAGTGTAATCACGATCCAGGCGGCCCACAGCTCCCTGTGCGTACCAAGTCGATGTCGCGAACGATGCTATGCCTGTCGCGTTGTAGCCTCTCGCATCCAAGTCGTCGGCAAACTCACCGCGAACAACCACACGGCCATGGAAGCCTTCCTCCGGCCGGCGTGTTACGAGGTTGACGGCACCTGCCATCGCATTTGGGCCATAAAGAACCGACGTATAACCGCGGGCGACCTCAATCGCTTCGAGAGAAAAAGTTTGCAGTCGGTTCAGATCGATATAGCCATCGTAAGGTACATAAATGGGAATACCATCCAGCAGCACCGGAACACGGGAGAGATCGAAGCCACGGATGTAGATGGATGCTTCATTTCGTCCAGCTCCACGGTTACCCGGTTGGAAACTCACGCCCGGCAACAGCGGCAAGGCATCAGAGATACGATAGACGTCTCTACGTTCGAGTTCAGGCAACGACAATACAGAGGTACTGGCGGGCTGACTCATTGCCGTCAGCGAAGTTCCGGTGACAATGATTTCTTCCACATAACCGAGATTTCGAGATGTTTCCTGCGCGAAGGCGCTGGTGCTCGATAGAAAGACAAGCGCGAGCGAAACTGTCTTATGAACAGAAAAGCGTCCAAGACCGAGCCTCACGAATTTTTGCTGATTCATTATTCCCCCAAATCTCAAGAAAGTGCCGCGCGCCCATCCGTTGCCAAATCCCAAACCGCACACCTCAGCGAAACGTCTTGAGATGCGGTATTTGGGATAAACGGCGAAGGGGGCCGGACGCCGCTATGGCGCTCGGACACCTTTAGGGGAAAAATCGGGCCGATGGGATTGGACAAAACGTCCAATTGACGCGGAGACGGGCGGACCTCTCCACAAAACTCTATATATTATTCAACGTATTGAAGTTTCTGAGGGCTGCGATAAAGCCACATTAATCCATCTGAATGTTATAGGTGAAACGCATCTTCCGGCGGATACCACCCGCCAAGGCCGGGTTAGTGTTCTCAGGCTCATTCATGGTTAAAGCGCGTTCAAATAAGCGAGAAGATCGCTCATCTGGGCATCGGTGGGTTTTGAGGGTGACCCGGCCTTAGCCGCCTGGACTTCCCACATATATCTAACCGCTTCAGCGAGGCCCTTATAGCGGCCGTCATGGAAGTAGGGTGCGGTGAGCGAGACAGCATGCAACGCTGGCACCTTGAACGCCCCGCCAGAGCCGACATCTTCAAGCTCGGGCTTGTCGAACGTCGGCAACACATGACACGAACCGCAAGCGCCTTCGCCAACAAAAAGAGAAAACCCGCGTTTTATGGCCTCTCGCGCAGCTTCCGATGGCGTTCCGTCATCAAGAATACCGGCGTTGCGTGGCGGCGGGAGCGAACGGACATACGCGGCTAAAGCGGCCAGCGTCTCCGGCGACGGCTCGGCACCTTTCATGCGATTGATAATGATCCCACGTATATTTTCTTCCAGCGACAGCGCGGTGCCAGCCCAAGCGTAAACTGATCGAGTTCCCGCAGCCCACAGCGTGGGCGTACTGCGACCCTCTGGGTCTCCATCCGCCACGACTTCCGTGCCCACGTAGGTCTTATTATTTGTGTGGCCATTATTGGGATGACATTGCGCACAGGAAAGATCGCCGGCGCCAGAAAGCTTTGGATCGTTAAAAAGGGCCTCACCCTTCTTTACAACCAGCAGCGCATCGGCCTGAGACATAGGCGCTTGTTTCGATGTTGCCGAAAGCGGCGCGAAACCAATCCATGCCGCCAACGCCACAAACTTTCCGCACTGCATATTTTTGCCCCTTCGCGATTGCTCAGCTTTCCCTTTTTACAAGGAAATTCCCGAATAGGGAGCCTGGACAAAATGTCCTATTGTCTGCGGGGATAACAACTAGTCCAGTCGGCGTTTTTCCAACTTTCGCGCGAGGGTACGCCGGTGCATCCCCAGGCGACGGGCCGTTTCGGAGATATTGAAGTCGGTGTCCACGAGAACTTCGTGAATGCGTTCCCACTCCAGATTCTTGATGGATGTGGAACGATCGGATAGCGAGACTGTCGCGTCTCCCTCCTCCCTGGTGAATCCACCTTCGATATCGTCGGCGTTCGCGGGCTTGGCCAAGTAGTGGCACGCGCCAAGTTTGATCGCCTCAACGGCCGTGGCGATACTTGCGAAACCGGTCAGCACGACGATACGCATATCCTCATTTATGGAATGCAATAGCTGTATGCACTCTAGCCCAGAACCGCCGATCACTTTAAGATCGACGATAGCAAAGCTAGGTTTGCAAGTTGCAAGGGACGACGTCAGCTCCGGCAAGCCGCCACAAACGGCAACGTCATATCCACGTTTCCGGAACGACCGAGCAAGCGTCTGCGCGAGAGCGTCATCATCTTCAACAATGATGAGCGAACGATCCAAACGGTTTATTCTCCAGGCGACAATCTTGAGAAAGGTATAGTGAGAGTCACGATCGCGCCTTGCTCAAGATTCGATGCGTCAATAGTTCCACCAATCTTCCGCAAGACATTCACGACCAAAAAGAGCCCAAGTCCGCTACCTGGGCGGTTCTTGGTTGAACGATACGGCTTGCCGAGGTTTTCCAACATTTCCTTTCTGAAACCCGGTCCGGCATCTCGGACAGCAATAACGATGTCGTCACCTTCCCGTGCCACCGTCACCGCGACCCATACGGGCGAGGCTTCAAGAGCGTTATCAAATACATTAAACAGAACCTGCTTGAGCACGGCGTCCAATATAATGGCTTCGTCCGGTTCAAAAGCATTACCGTAATCAAGGTTGGCGGGCGCTCGCGTCCCGCGCCATTCCTCGACCAAAGCATCCATAAAGCTTCTGACCGTCGTTCGGAGCATACCCTCGGCGCGCGCCTCGCCGGAAGAGATCAGGATTCCGGACACGATGGACTTGCACCGCACCACCTGATTTTCCATCTCTTGCAGATCATGCGTGAGATCGTAGTTGGATGATGCGATATCCGCATGACGCCAGTCGTTCAGGATCACAGAAAGCGTTGAAAGAGGCGTTCCCAATTCATGGGCAGCCCCAGACGCCAAAAGGCCCATCCTTACGATATGCTCTTCTTGAAGAGCCTGCTCCCTTAGATCGGCCACATGAGCCTCGTGCGCACGCAGGTTACGGCTGATGCGCGTAATGAAAACCACCAACAGGATGGCGGCAAGAGCGAAACAGATAAACATCCCCTGAATGTGCAAGTTAAAGAAGTCAGCTCGACCGTGCTGATGAGGAAACTGGATTTCCCGGTAGAAAAAGGTCAGCCCGATAAAACAAGCACTGGAAATAGCCACAAGAATCCAGCTCGACCATACTTGCAACATGACCGCGCCAAGCGTGACCTGCAAAAGATAGAGAGAAATGAAAGGATTTGAAGCGCCGCCCGTGAGGTAGAGCTGACAGGTCAGGGCCGCAGCATCCAGAAGAAGCTGACAGAACAGCTCGTTATTGCTGACCGCTTGCCGGCGGCCATAGCGATAAAGACTGATTCCGTTCAGTACGACGAGAAATACAAGAACGGCCGCCATCGCCGCGAGAGGCAACGACACCTTGAGCCAAAAATGGACGAGCAAAATGGCTGCGATCTGACCACCGACAGCCAACCATCGCAATTGAATTAGAAGGAGAAGGTTTTGCCTGCCGGATACGTTGTCCAAAAGAAGCTCATGAAATACTGGGATCAGCTGACCTGATACCGCATACCGAGGAGGACTTTACAGGCAATCCAGAGGACTATATAGCGCCGCAACCATGTAAGTGCGTCACAAAATAGACCACGAATGCCAAGCGATTCCCCGGTATCATTGCGGCGCACCTGCCGCACCATCCGGCGTCAAAGCCTTATTAGCGGCACCAACTTTCTCCATATATTCCTTTGTCTTGCTTCGCACCAGCTCGCGGTGCGGGCCGACCGCTGCCTCTCGGTAGATATGACGTCCAGCCCCCATCAGGACGACGATTACCAGCATGAGGATGCAGATTGACGCAAAGCTCTTGCCGATGGTTTCGGCTGGGCGCCGCATCTCCACGAACATCAGCCGCGACATCCATAGAGACACCAGAATTGATAACGCAAATACGCCAAGAACGGTCGACTGGAGGTTCTGTATCGGCGGCAGTGTAATGAGGGCCAACGGCCCGATGATGAACTGAGCGGCGGTGGGCCAAAACGCCCATTGGTAGCCTTTACGCACAAGCTCCTCGCGGGTGAATCCGATCGAAGCTATGTCTGCATCATCTCTGCGTCGGAACAACCAGACTATCAGCAAACCAGCCATCGCCGGGCAGGCTAGGATGAAATGCGCATATCGCGGCATGACATTTGGCAGCGCGAGCGCGGAGAAGAATCCCTGCACGGTTCCCCACTTTTCGGGAAACAGCATCAGATTGACGTTTGTGAGGAATATAAGGGGGATAAACGAGAATATCAGGGAAACGGTCGCAATGAGGCCAATGTGAAAGACCTTCCATGTCTCCATCTGTTTCCACAAATATTTGTGGATATAGGTCAACACGAAGGCAACGATCACTAGGGGAATGATACTGATCCAGAAAGTCCCCGTGAGTGCATTGGCCGTATAGAAATACACGGTGTAGAGCGTGTTGATTGCCAAGAGCGGACCTACGCCTAACACTACTGCGATGGATTTGTTCGCGGTAATCGTTCCTGCGATCTCGTGCGCCAGGGCGTCATAGCGTTTTTCTTTCAAGCCGCGGAGCTGATACCAAAGCGTCATGAAAGTGCCGCCAACCATAAAGTTGACGAAGGCGATATGCATGAGAAAAAAGACGATAAGCACCGTCACGAGCACCGGCTCGGACGCAGGCAGCGGCAGCGGAATATCGCGCGGAACGGGGATATCACTCATTAGTCTGTAAAACTCTCAATAGGATTGAGAAAAACGGCTACTGGGGTGGCCTGTTGACAATGACGCCAGCCGACTGGGATCCGGGAATGGTCGCTTTGTTGTGCTGCAAATGCTCAAGATACACACCTAGCAACCATAGCTCTTCCTTATTGCCGGGAAATGGCGGCATGAAAGGCTGGGCGTAATGCATATTTTCGATGTAGCCGGCGGTCAGCTCTGGCGTCCATTGCTGATCGCCAAACATCCGCTGTAAGTGGACCGACATGCCGTTGACGCCGTGACTGGTATGGCAACGCGAGCAGGTGTCCATGAAAACGTCCTTGCCCTGCTGGATTTCCACCAGAAGCGCCGCCTGCTCCGCGGGCGTCAATCCCTCCGGCAGCCCGGACTGTTCATCTTCGCTTAGCGGGTTGGAGTACGTTGCATAGGCCAACACACCGTCGCGTTGCAAAAGCGCGTAGTCTTCGGCCCTAAGGCCGTTCGCGTACATATACTGGCCGATAATGTAAGGCTTACGTATAAACTCGCGGACACGCTCGAAATGGCCAGTCATCCAAAGGATTGATGCAAACGGAACAATAAGGGCGATCTTGGGCAGGCGATGCGGACGCCAAATCGCCACCTGCACCACGCCGAGAATAGTCACAACAGTGAAAAGCGCGATGCGTAGGAATTTATCCTGCCAGTCCGCGAACTGTAGCGTTCCAAGCGAAACACCAAGATTATCTTTCATGGCCTCTGGAACGGAGCTGTAGTACCACCAGCCCGTGATCAAAATGAACGGCGCGAAAAAAAGAGTCCACAGTCCTACTGAGCGAAGCGCCTCAAGCCGGAAACCGTCCTTCTTCGTGAAGAAGAGGATAAGAAACATGGCTACGGTCCCGGCCAGGGATGCCGCCAGCGGTGTGCGAAAAGCGAGTTGTGGCAGATAAAGTGGATTCATTACGCCCGTCCAGAATGAACGGTCCGCAAGCCAGTTACCCGGGTCCATCATGAAACCCAAGATGGCCACGATGATCGCCATCGTCACCCAGGAGAAAAACCCGAGCGCAAATCCGAGCTTGATATGCTTGGTCTTATATTCCGGGCCGCGCGCGCTCCACTTCTTCCAGCTCAGCGTATAAGCTAGGATCAAGCACACTTCAGTAATGAACACTAGCCATTCGGTGAACCAAGCCCAGAAGAAGACGCGGATGAGGCTGCCGATGGAATAGGGATTTACCAGCGAGACGGAGAGCCATATGCCAACACCCGTCAAGGCGCCGACGGTTGTGGTAACAAGAAAAGAGACAAAGAGGATGCGATAAGCAAGCGCATCCCATCGCGAATCCCCTTTTTTTTGCCCATACCACTCCATCGCTGCCACGAGCGGCATCATACCGACGGCAAGACCGTGATTAACGAGAACATGAATGATGGCAATCGTGGCGATGAGCCATCGGTTGCCGAGAATATCGAGATGAAAGATTGGAAAATCCACTAGACGGCTCTATTTTCCGGAGCCGCGAACACTGTCTTGTTCCGAAGGTCTTATTCCGGCGGAAATCAAGATCGCAGTTTCAAAACTGAATAGCAGCAGACCAAGAGACCGCCAAAGACCACCCGAATCTTCCCGGGCAACAAGATACAAGCCACCGATTGCCATGCCGGTGGCAAGAAGCCCTGGGATCCAAGCCAGCATAATTTGGTGAATATTGGAGGTCTGCTTGTCTCCAAATGCCGTCATTGCAGATAATACATATCCGCAGATCAATAACGTAAGGGTTGCGCCGGCTACGACGAGAAAAATGTGCCGTGTGAAAAGATCGTTTTGCATGACTGCGACAACACAAGTCGCCACAAATACAAGAACTATCAGTAAGTGATGCGATTTCTTATCCCATAAGCCCGATAGAGCACTCATTTCTTGGTTGCCGACTTTCTTTCTATTGAGAAAGCCGTGAGGTACTGGAAGACACACACATCAACAATTGGACATCTTGTCCATATGTAGATTGGACATAAGAAATGCTCATTAGAATTCTGGTGGCATTACCTTATCTCGGCCACGCTGCACCGAACGGGATACCCCGGAGTAATACGCGGTAGTCTGGCAGTATTCCAGTTGATACCGTGATCGCCCAGATATGCGCCGCGCTTCAGGTGCCCAATCCTCGGCCGCATCTCGACGCCCTGATTGCTGCCACAGCAATTGTGCATCGCTTGAAGCTCGTCACCCGAAATGTTGGTGACTTTGGCGGCACTGGCGCCGATCTCATTAACCCGTGGGAATAGCCTGATAGGATTCCGGCTAGCAGATTGAAGCGTCGTTACCGCGACGGTCTAGCGGACGATTTTTAGCTTCAAATCGCGGTGGCGCAATTGGCGTGAGAAACGCCCCTTCACACGAATCACCGGATTGACCGGAATTTGGGTTGAAGCGCCTGAATTATATGCGCGTTCGGAATCAGTGGGCTCCCAATCGACGCCGAGCTTGGTCAGCGCCTAGCGCACTGCTCCCGTAAAGCCATTAGGAGTATGGAGTAGGAACTCTCCCGACAAGCGGGATTTCACGGCACGGCCATAAACGCCATAACCAAGGCGCACGAGACGACCGCTTTTCACCAAAGTTCTTAAAGCACGCAAAACTTGGTCTTCACCGCCCAGGTCTTTGAATTCTCGCGTCAGGAACACATCGCCCGATTTCCGTGAAATGCGATTCTCGATCTTTCGCAATAAAGTGGGACGACTACGCACGCTTCAATCCTCTGCAAAAACCCGACAAATATGTGCTACAAAAACCCGACATTTTCAACTTTGGACTAGCAGTTAGGCATCTCCATTCCTAGCCAGCCATATCAGATGGATTTGAAGCCAGATGGTCGACCATCTAACGCCTGAGGAACGAAGCAGGAATATGTCGCGAGTTCCAAACCGGAACACGGGCCCGGAAATCATCGTGCGGAAACTGTGCCATGCGCTTGGCTTTCGTTTTCGCCTTCATAGCCGTCACTTGCCTGGATCGCCGGATCTCGTTTTTCCTCGGCTGCGAAGTGCGGTTTTTGTTCACGGATGCTTTTGGCACCGGCATAAGGGATGCCGACGAGCGTCAGTGCCAGCGTCACGGCGCGATTATTGGATGGCAAAATTTGACCGGAATGTAGCGCGTGATCGGAAGGCCATCCGCGATCTGCGAAAAATGGGTTGGCGCGTTTTGGTTGTTTGGGAGTGCCAAACGAAGAAAACGACAACCATAAGCAACAAGATAAAGCGCTTCCTCTCCCAATAGCCGCAATCTCTAGCGTTTATAAAGCATTAATAGATTGGTGAGTTTTGGAACGTATATCATAGCGACTCAATTTGAGTCGAATTGACTCGCCATGACTGTAAAGCAGAACCAACTGGTTACTCACGTCGATAAAAAGACTGTGCAGCGCTTCGATGTTGCCGCACGGCGTGAAGGACATTCACGGTCAGCGATGCTTCGAAAAATTGTCACTGACTGGCTTAGCGCTCGTTCGGTCGAGCGGCATCGCCAGCCACGAGCGCGGAATCAAAAATGAAACCTACTCTGACAGACCTATTCTCCGGCGCGGGCTTAATGTCGGCAGGATTCAAAGCCGCAGGGTTTGATCCGATACTGGCCCTTGATCTCGACCCTAATGCAGTTGCTAGCTACAACCGCAATGTTAAATCCGTGGGAATGGTCCGCAGCGTAGGAACACCCGACGACGCGAAAAAAACAGACGTCCTGATTGCGGGGCCTCCATGCCAGGGCTTCAGCACATTGGGTCGGCAGGATCCCACCGACAAGCGTAGTCGGCTGTCTTTAGGCGTCGTGAACTGGGCGAAGCACACAAAGGCAAAGGTCATTGTAATAGAAAATGTACCGCCCTTTTTGCAGAGTTCGCATTGGCGGAAGCTAACGGAACGTCTTAGCGATTTAGACTATGAAATTGACACTTGGACTCTCAATGCAGCCGACTACGGGGTGCCGCAACTTCGCGTTCGCAGCTTCACAATCGCGTCACGCATTGGCTTGCCCAAGAAACCACGCCCCGTAACGACACGACCGCTGACGGTCCGGACGGCGTTTGCAGGCCTCTCACGCCGACGTACCGATGCTCTACACGTAAATCCAATCATGACTCCCCTTGCAACACGAAGAATCGCGCTCGTGCCACCGAATGGTGACAAACGCGATATCATGCGTGCAATACCAAAAGAGTGCCCTCCATCGTGGTTTGAAATCGGAGCACAGGCTACGGATGCTTGGGGTCGTATGGAAATGAACGCACCGGCCAACACGATCCGCTGCTGTTTCCAGAATCCCTCCAAGGGACGTTACATCCATCCCACGGAAGACCGCGTTATCACCTTACGGGAAGGCGCTCGTCTTCAAGGCATGCCGGATGAATGGCAGTTTTTCGGCGATCGCTATCCCATCGCCAGACAGATCGGCAACGGCGTGCCGATTCCTCTCGCTCAAGCCGTAGCCAGAAGCATCAAGCGGCTTTTCGCTTAGGCCTCGGAGCCTTAGGCCGTTTCTTTGCTGCCTTCTTTTTCTTCGCCTTTGCACGCTTCTTCGACGGCTTCAGCAGCGCCTTGGGACCGAGATCATCCTCTCCAAGTTCCTTTTCCAGCGCCTTGACGGCATCAAGGTGAACTTTGAAAGTATTGGCGAGTACTTGGCGAATTCCCAGCACTTGCCACTTTGCCTGTGGCCCTTCGTTTGAAATCCGATACTGAAGTTTTTTGCTTTCCTTGCTGATGCTCCGGCCATGGGGCATAGCACCGATGAGAAAACCGTGAACCTTAGTTGTCTCATCCTGAAGGTGTTGCCGAAGCCAATCCTCGACACTCATCATATAACCTTCGAGCTGTGATAGATGATCAGCGTCCAAAGGCAGCGTCGGGGACTTCAGTTCCACAACGTTCACTACGTTCGGCGATTCACTGTCCGTCATAAAGAAGACTAAATCGGGTCGATCATCGGACGATTTCTTTTTACCGGCGGTCGGCACAAAACTGTCCACCTTGAGCGACTTGGCAAGCTGCGAAGCCACTTTGCCAAGATCTGCATCACTGGTCAGATACCGAGAGAATTCGGGCTTAATCAGCCATGGCTCAGTCTTGAAAAGCTCATGCAGCTCCTTCTCAATACCTTGTTCCTTCCAAAGCTCCTCGCCGCGATCCGCCAACTTTTGCAATGCGATGATACCGCTACGGCGGCCGCGGTAGAGTTTGAGCGCGTCGCTCTTCTCTATTGCGGCCAGTTCCTTGAGATGGTTCGCGACATTGTCGATCGTCTTCGGATCACTTCCTAGCTCGATTAGGCGGATCAATACATCGCCCGCATTCATGGTATCAATGACGAGCGGTGCCAACTCTTGAAACTGAACGCTTTTGATTCCGTGTTGCGACGCAAGCGAGGTGAGCAATTTACGAGCCGAAGTCTTCGTCTTTGCCGGCATACGATCGACGATCGCCTTCAGCTGCTTTGCCCCCTCATCCTCATCGAGTTCCTTTTCCGCCGTTTCATCACGAAACTTGGAGTGTGCGGATAGCGCCAAGCGCATTTCTTCCGTGACAGCATCAATAAGCTTGAGAGCCACTTCTGTATCTTCGCGGAGCTGCGTACGGTTCGTATTCACGAAATCGATCATGTTGCGATCGAGAGCATCGGCACGCACGACACACTCCATGTAACTTTGGCTGTGGAAATTGTGCATCCCTGTCGGAAGGCCGAACAACGAAGGACCGGCAGCTAGTCGGTTGTTGCAGTAAATTCGCGCGCCACGTTGCGCCGCTTTTAGGTTTTCGCCTCGTTTGCGAAACATCACCACGTAGTCGAATTCGATTGTGCCCACATCATCCACGGTGATCGACCCACGGGCGAGACCATCATGCGGACGCTCGTCGGGATAAAGAAACTCATATTTTGCCGGTTCTGGCTCGATCACCGTTCCGTTCAACGAAATTTTGAATTCAGTCTGAGAAATACCGTAAAAAGCTTCGGCAAGGACTTCCTTCATGGATTCCAGGCCGTACTTAACGGCATCGCACTTTAAGCCACTGAGTTTCACGATGGTTCCGTGACGACCTTTGGGTGCGGCCTGGTAGCTCGCGGGAATCTGGATTTTGTTGAGGTTTCCCGACGTACGGAGTGTTTCAAAATCCATTGTAAAGGTCGTCTCGAACGCATCCTCCGCTCGTTTAGTTGTAATGGTGACCTTCTCGGCAGCGCCAAAACCGGCAAGCTTTCCCAGACCCTTGCGCCCCATGACGAACCGCTTATTTGATTCCGACATCAGGTTCTTTTCAGCACCGGTTCCGTCCGCGCGCCGCTTCCGATTGATCGGTAGAAATTTCTGCTCAATTTCGGCCGGCGTCATGCCATGGCCGTTATCAGTTATTGTAACCTCGATATTCACCGGCAATGCAGCCAACAAGACTGTAAACGGGTCACGTTTACCCGCTGCCGCTTCGGCCTTCGCGTCGGCCCGGACTTTTGTTCGTGCGTCTTCGATGTCTTTCGCTGGGATGACGATGTCGACCGTTTGTGCGTCGCCATCGTAGGCATTTGCAACAAACTCAACCAGACACTTACCAAGCGTCGTGTACATGTTGATGCCTAAGGCTTCCAACATGCCGCCTTGGATGACCATCGGAAAACTGGCTGGTTGTGCGGGCGATGACGTCATCGGGCGCTCTCAATAAGGCGAACATTTGGAATCGGCACGAGCCGACAACTCAAGAACTATAGCGCAGGGGAACATGAGCGGAGAGAACGCATATTGCGTGTCTCGCCGCCTGCGCTTGGTCTGCGGAAAATTTGTGGGAAATTTGTGGGAAGTTTTAGAGGGCCCCACATAAGCCCTTGAAAGTATTGGCGTCCCCACGGGGATTCGAACCCCGGTTACCGCCGTGAAAGGGCGATGTCCTAGGCCTCTAGACGATGGGGACGCAATGGAGGCCGGCGAAGAGGGTGGGTTGATACCGGCTGGCCGGGGAGAAATCAAGCCCGCGCGAAACCTTTTTTTATCAAAGGCTTCCAGGGGTCCCCGCGCCTCAATTTTCGTTGCGTGGGGGCGAGACCCGCGATAGAGACCCAGGGCAGCCACTTTTGCGCCTTTTCCCGCGTGGGGAGCCCGCCGATGACCGCGTCCGGCACGAAATCCTTCAAGGTCCGCGTCCGGATGGCCACCGAGGCCGATCTTCCGGCCATCCAGGAAATCTACTCCTATTATGTGAGCCACACGACGGCGTCCTTCGAGGATGACGCCCCAACGGTGGCCGAAATGACCGCCCGATTCCAGAAGGTCCAGGCGCGCGGCCTTCCGTACCTCGTCGCCACCAAAGGCAAGGACGTCATCGGCTACGCCTACGCCGGCCCCTTCCGCGACCGTTCAGGCTATCGCTACACGGTCGAGGATTCGATCTATGTCGCCAAGGAGGCCTTGGGCCGCAATGTCGGCAACGCGCTGATGGTGGAACTGATCGAACGCTGCACGGCGCTGGGCTTCCGCCAGATGATCGCCGTTATCGGCGACAGCACCAACGCCGCCTCCCTCGCCCTCCACAGCCGCCACGGCTTTTTCGTGGTCGGCGCGCTGAGCTCGGCCTGCTTCAAGTTCGGCCGCTGGGTCGACGCGGTACTGATGCAACGCATCCTCGGCGAAGGCGATACGACCCTGCCGCCGAAAACGCCCGGCAAGCGCAGCAGCAAGAAGAAAACCAAATAAAAAAGGGCCCACCCGAGGTTGGGCCCTTTTTGTTTGACGGGAAACGCCGCTACTGCAGCTTCACCTTCTCGGACACCAGCGCGGCGATATCCATGTAGGGAAGCGCGGCGTTCTTCAGGCAGACGTTATTGATGGCACCGACGAGCTGCGCCTTGCTGTCCACCGGCACTTCCAGCTCCGGCTGGTTCAGGTTCTTGAAACCCTGGATGAAAGCGAAAGCCCACAGTTCGGCGATGTCGGCGCGATTGGCGTCGGCGGCCGCGCCTTTTTTTGCATTCGTGTGCTGCTCGCAGGTATAGCCGACCGGCGTGAAGTCGGCGCCGGCCTTGGCCGGCATCGGACGGTCGGCCTTCGCCAGCACCTGGAGCGACACGCCCAGGAGATCGTTGCCGGCGTATTCGCGGCAGGTCTGCAGCAGCGTGTTGTCGAAGGCTTCCGCGGCTGCGGCATCGTCGGCCAGGTTCAGCTTCTGCGACGCTTTGTAGAAGCCCGACAGATAGCCGTGCATCCACACGCGCGCGATCACCGACTGCAGCTTGCCGGAGGCGTTTTCGCCAAGACCGTTGGTGTACTCAAGGCAGGTGAACTTCGAGCCGGTGAACTCGACGTCGGCGGCCACGGCCGGCGCGGCCAGCATGGCAAGTCCCGCTACAGCAGCGGCCACAGTCTTCAGAAAACGCATGTCACTCCCCCTGTTGGTGCCGATGACGCGGCAAGTTTGGAGAAGGAACGTGGCACGCCTATGGCAGCCGGTCAATCGCCGGTCACCGCGCAAAAATGTCATGAAAACAAGCGGTTAAAATCAGTCGCCGCGCGCCGCGTCGTCGATCACCAACTGGGCTTCCGTCCGGCCCTGCCAGGTGTCGGCGCGGATCGTGCCGGCAAGATGCAAACGCCCGCCGGCCGCGGTCAAAAGGCCGTGCCCAAGATCGTCATCGACGCAGTTGAAGGCGATGGCCTTCAGGCGTCCGCCGCCGGCGCTGGACAAAATGCAGCGTACGTGGCCGGACCCGACGACATCGGCCTTCACCACGCGCGCATCGACCACGGCAAAACGCGGCTCGTCGTTGCCCGCCCCGAACGGTCCCACGCATGACAATTCCTGAACGAAGTCCGATGTCACCGCCGACACGCTCATGGCGCCGTCGAGGTTCAAGGTGGGGATCATCGGATCGCCCTTGAGCTGCGCGCTCACCTGTTCTTGCAGGAACAGCGCAAGCGCATCGAGCTTCTCGGCCAGCACGGTGAAACCCGCCGCCATGGCGTGGCCGCCGCCGTTCATGAGATAACCCGCTTCGCGCGCGGCCAGCACCGCGCGGCCGAGATCGACGCCGGGAATGGAACGGCCGGAGCCCTTCGCGAGGCCGCCGTCCATCGCAACCACGCAGGTCGGGCGGTCATAGCGTTCGCGCAAGCGGCCCGCGACGATGCCGATCACGCCCGCGTGCCACTTTTCGCCGGCCGCGAAAATCAGCGGCATATTGCCGGCGCGGCTTTCCACCTGTTCGATGGCCTCGCGCAACACCGCCGCTTCGATTTCCTTGCGGTGGGCGTTGAATTCATCGAGGCGCATCGCCAGCGCCGCCGCTTCGCCCTCGTCTTCCGTGGACAGAAGGCGTGTTCCGAGATCGGCCTGGCCGACACGGCCGCCGGCGTTGACGCGCGGGCCCAGGAGATAACCGAGATGAAAAGCCGTCGGCGCGCTGTCGATGCGCGCGATGCGCGCCAGCGCCGAGAGGCCCACATTCCCGCGCTTCGCGAGGACACCGAGGCCTTGAGTCACGAACGCCCGGTTCAACCCGGTCAGCGGCACGACATCGCACACCGTGCCGAGCGCCACGAGATCGAGCCATTGCTTGAGATCGGGCTCGCTACGTCCCTGCTTCGCGTACCAACCCGCATTGCGCAGCGCGCGGTTCACCGCGACCACCAGCAGGAACGCCACACCCACCGCGGCCAGATGACCCTGCCGGCTTCCACAATCCAGGCGGTTGGGATTCACGACGGCACTGGCGGCCGGCAGCGCCGGTTCCGCTTTGTGATGATCGACGACAATCACATCCAGCCCGGCGCCGCGCGCGGCGGCCAGCGGCTCATAGGCCACGATGCCGCAATCGACGGTGATGACGAGATCGACCCCCTGCGCGCGCAATGTCAAAAGCGCCGGCGCGTTCGGGCCGTAGCCTTCGGCGGCGCGGTCGGGGATATAGACGGCAATGTCCGTGCCGAGCGCGCGGAAAAACCGCGCCAGCAGCGCCGAGGACGTGGCGCCGTCGACGTCATAATCGCCGAACACCGCGATGCGTTCGCCCTTCTCCAGCGCGCGCATGATGCGCTCCGCCGCGCCGTCCATGTCCACGAACAGGCTCGGGTCCGGCATCAGGGATTTCAGTGTCGGGCGCAGAAAATCGGCGCAGCCATCGAGGGACACGCCGCGGCCGGCCAGCACGCGTGCGACGGCATCCGTGACCCCGGCCTGGCGCACGAGGTCCGTCACCAGCACCTCGTCCACCGCCCGCAGGTCCCACCGGCGGCCTTGGAAGGACTTCGCGACTCCCAGGAACGAGGGCGCGATTCCGTTCACTTTATTTCTGGTCGCCGTCGAAGCTGTGGTGGGCTTCGACATAACGCACGGTGCGCGTCTTCGAGCGCATGATCAGCGAGTGCGTGACCGCGCCGCCGTGGAAGCGGCGCACGCCTTGCAGCATGGCGCCGGTGGTGACGCCGGTGGCCGCGAACATCACGTTGCCCTTGGCGAGATCCAGCATGCCGTACTTGCGATTGAGATCGGTGATGCCCCACTTGGTGGCCCGCGCCTTCTCGTCGTCGTTGCGGAACAACAGGCGGCCCTGCATCTGGCCGCCGATGCAGCGCAGAGCGGCCGCGGCCAGCACGCCTTCCGGCGCGCCGCCCGAACCGATATACATGTCGACGCCCGAGTTCGGCTGCGCGGTGGCGATCACGCCCGAGACGTCGCCGTCGGTGATCAGCATGATACGCGCCCCGGCGGCGCGCACTTTGGCGATCAGATCGGCGTGACGCGGTCGGTCGAGGATGCAGACGAGCAGGTCTTCCACATCCGCGCCCTTGGCCTTGGCGAGGTTCTTCAAGTTTTGTTCGGGCGGATTGTCGATATCGACGACGCCTTCCGGAAGACCGCCGCCCACGGCGATCTTGTCCATGTAGACATCCGGCGCGTTCAGGAAGTTGCCGGCCTCGGCCATCGCGATCACGGCCAGCGCGTTGGCGCCGCCCTTGGCGGTGATCGTGGTGCCTTCGAGCGGATCGAGCGCGATATCGACCTTCGGGCCTTTGCCGGTGCCGACCTTTTCGCCGATGTACAGCATCGGGGCTTCGTCGCGTTCACCTTCGCCGATCACGACGGTGCCGTCGATGTTGAGGCTGTTCAGCGCGCGGCGCATGGCGTCGACGGCCGCCTGGTCGGCCTGCTTCTCGTCGCCGCGGCCCACGAGGCGCGAGGCGGACAAGGCCGCCGCTTCGGTCACGCGCACGGCCTCCAGCGCGAGGTTGCGTTCCAGAACGTTGTCGAACGAGGAATCAAGCTGCAGCGACATGGAGGCTCTCCGGGGGAATCTTCAAGATGAAAAGGCGGCGCATTTTAGAAAGCCGCGCCGTAACGAAGCAAGGTTACTTCTCGATACGCATCATGTGCGGCGGCTCGACCAATGCGGCATTGGCCTGCAACCGCTTGAGGGCGCGCAAAAGCGGCGCTTCCTGCGTTTCGTGCGTGATGATGACGACATTGACGTTTGCTGCATTGCGGCCGCGCTGCAGCACCGATTCCATGGACACCGACTCATCGCGGAACGCCATGGCGATATCGGCGAACACACCCGGACGGTCGACGACCAGCAGGCGCACGTAATACTCGCCGACATGCGCCGCGACCGGCATGTTCGGGATCGTCTTCAGCGCGCCGACAGGAATGCCGAACGTCGCCACCTTGCGGCCGCAGGCGATGTCCATGACATCGGCGACGACCGCCGACGCCGTCGGACCGGCGCCCGCGCCGCGCCCTTCATAAACGGAACGGCCGACGAAATCGCCTTCCGCGACCACGGCGTTGAACACGCCGTCGACGTTGGCGAGCGGCATGTCCGGCTTGATGAGGCAGGGATAGACGCGCTGCATCAATACGCCGCCCTCTTGGTTATCAGGGGCGCGATCGAGACGTTCCGCGACGCCCAGCAATTTTATGATGTAGCCGAACTCCTCGGCGTATTGCAGATCGAGGCTGGAGACGTGGCGGATGCCTTCGACGTGCACGGCCTTGATGTCCACCGGCGTGCCAAAGGCCAGGCTGGCGAGGATCGCCAGCTTGTGCGCCGCGTCGGTGCCGTCGATGTCGAACGACGGATCGGCTTCGGCGTAACCCAGGTCCTGCGCTTCCTTCAGCACGTCGGCGAAACTGCGCCCGCTCGCGCGCATGGTGGTGAGGATGTAGTTGCAGGTGCCGTTCAGGATGCCGGCGACGCGGCGGATCTTGTTGGCCGCCAGGCCTTCACGCAGCGCCTTGACGATCGGGATGCCGCCGGCGACGGCCGCTTCGAAGTTCAGCGAAAGCCCCGCCTTCTCCGCCGCGCTCGCCAGAACCACGCCGTGATGGGCCAGCAGCGCCTTGTTGGCGGTGACCACATGACGGCCGCGCGCGATGGCGGCTTCCACCGTCTTGCGCGCGATACCTTCGGACCCGCCGATGAGTTCCACGACCACGTCGGCGTCGGCTTCAGCCGCCATCGCCGCCGCGTCGTCGAACCACGTCACGCCGTCAAGAGGAACCCCGCGGTCCTTCTTGCGGTCGCGCGACGCCACCGCGGCGACCGTGATCGGCCGGCCGCAACGCGCGGCGATCTCGGCCGCGTTGGTGTGCAGGATTTTCAGCGCGCCCGCGCCGACCGTGCCGAGCCCGGCAATCGCGACCTTGAGCGCGCTCATTACGACGCCGCGCGCTGACGTTCGGCGCGTTCCAGCACCTGGCCGGCGGAGCCGAGGAAGGTGCGGATGTTGCGCAGGGCCTGGCGGATGCGGTGTTTGTTCTCGACGAGCGCGATGCGGACAAAGCCCTCGCCCGCTTCACCGAAGCCGGTGCCCGGTGCGACCGCGATCTTGGCTTCGCTCATCAGGAGCTTCGAGAACTCGAGCGCGCCGAGATGTTTGAACGGCTCGGGGATCGGCGCCCAGGCGAACATGGACGCTTCCGGGCTCGGGATGTGCCACTGGGCCTGTCCGAAGCCTTCGATCAGGATGTCGCGGCGCTCCTTGTAAATCTGGCGCACTTCGGCCACGCAATCCTGCGAGCCGTTGAGCGCGGCGGCCGCCGCGACCTGGATCGGCGTGAACGCGCCGTAGTCGAGGTAGGACTTGATGCGCACCAGCGCGTTGAGCAGCACCGGATTGCCGGCGGCGAAACCGACGCGCCAGCCCGGCATGCTGTAGGTCTTGCTCATCGAGGTGAACTCGATGGCGATGTCCTTCGCGCCGGGGATCTGCAGGATCGACGGCGGCGGACGGTCGCCGAAGTAGATCTCCGCGTAGGCGAGGTCCGAGAGGATCCAGATGTCATGGTGACGGCAGAAGTCCACGACCTGACCGTAGAAGTCGAGGTCGGCCACCAAGGCTGTGGGATTGGACGGATAGTTGAGGATCAGCGCCACCGGCTTCGGGGTCGAGTTCTTCACGGCGCGGTCGAGCGCGGCCATGAACTCGGAGTCCGGGATGCAAGGCAGCGAGCGCACCGAACCGTCGGCGATGATGAAGCCGAACGGATGGATCGGGTACGCCGGGTTCGGCGACAGGATCAGGTCACCCGGATTGGTGATGGCGGAGGCGAGGTTCGCCAGGCCCTCTTTCGAGCCCAGGGTCACGCACACTTCCTTGTTCATATCCAAGGAGACGCCGAAACGGCGCTCGTAGTAGCTCACGAAGGCCTTGCGCAGGCCCTTGATGCCTTGCGAGGCGGAGTAGCGGTGCGCTTTCGGGTCCTGGGCGACTTCGGTCAGCTTGTCGATGATGTGCTGCGGGGTCGGCAGGTCCGGATTGCCCATCCCGAAGTCGATGATGTCCTCGCCGGCCGCGCGCAAACGCGCCTTCATCGCGTTCACTTCGGCGAACACATAGGGCGGCAAGCGTTTGATGCGATTGAACTCGGTCTTCATCGGTAGCCTATGAGATTGGAGTGCCCCTTATGCGGCAGACGCCACATTTCCACAATGCGGTTGGTACACTCTGTTTATGACGGCGCTATGGACCGGCCGGGGCATTTTCGCGGCCGCTCCCCTTGCGGCCTGCAAGCCCCGTCCCGTCAGTATATAGCGAGCTATTAGCTTCCGGTGGGAATTCTGTTTGCCGGCGCCGGCCCGGCCGCGGGCTTTGCCGGCGCGCCGCCGGCCTCCGCCGGACGCGGCGGGGGCGCCGCGTCGAGGCGGCTCGTGTCCGGCTCGGGCGTTGTTTCGGCCGCGGGCGCCATCGACTGTCCGCCGGCGGTTTCCACATAGGGGCGCACGACGACAGGCAGGGTACGCCCGCCCACGTCGTTGTGACGCGCATTGGCGATATCGGCGACGAGGCCCTTGCGGGCGGCATCGCGCTCCTCGTCCGACGAGCGCGGCGCCGGCGCTTCGGTCGGAACGGTGTTGACGCTCGGCGGGGTCTGGTTCACGGCCGAAGGAACGACAAAACGCGGCGACGGGTTCGCGGCGCCAAAGACCGGCGCGGGCGCGGGGGCCGGCGTTTCGGCGGCAACGGCGCTTTCGGCGGGCGTATCCGCGGTCCTCTCGTCGTCGGAGGCGCAAGCGGCGAGCGCGAGCATGGCGGTTGCGGCGGCGCTGAACGCCATCCGGGTGAAGTTACGACTATCACGATTTTTTGTTTTCTTTGTCATGATCTTATACGCCACACTTCATCTACGAGCTTAATTTAGGACGCAGGGACTTGATCTCGGGTTTTGCGCGTCTGGACAGTCTCGGCGGTCCAACTTATGCATAACCCGTTGCCTCGCGAGGACAATACATACACCGCCGCGGGAATATCCACCACGCCTGGATGGGGACATGACGAAGAACAACAGCACCTCGCCCAAAGCGGGTAAACAGCCGGACAGCGCCAAAGACGTTCAAGCCGAGACCGCCGATTGGCCGGCGATCATGACCGATATCGCCCAGCGCTCGCAGAACCTGGTGCAGGAGTTCATGAACCGGGGCGCGGCCGATCCCGCCGCCGCCGGGGTGGGCATGGCCGACATGGCCAGCATCGGCGGCGCCTTCCTCGAGCTCACCGCCAAGATGATGGCCGAGCCCCAGAAGCTCATGGAGGCCCAAGCCAATCTGTGGCGCGGCTACATGGAGCTGTGGCGCAACGCCACCCTTCAGGCCCTGGGCCATGAGGCCGCCGCTCCCGTCGCCCCCGAAGCCTCCGACAAACGCTTCAACGATCCGGCCTGGCAGGAAAACCAGGTCTTCAATTTCATCAAGCAGTCCTACCTGCTGACCGCGCGCTGGATGCAGTCGACCGTCGCCGACGTCGACGGCCTCGATCCGCATACCAAGCACAAGGTCGAGTTCTTCACCCGCCAATTCGCAGATGCCCTCGCCCCGACCAACTTCGCGGTCACCAATCCGCAGGTGCTGCGCGCCACCGCCGAGTCAAAAGGCGAGAATCTGGTCAAGGGCTTACAGAATCTTCTTGAGGACATGGAGAAGGGCAAAGGACGCCTGCGCGTCTCCATGACCGACGAGGCCGCCTTCAAGGTCGGCGAGAACGTCGCCGCCCCCCCCGGCAAGGTCGTCGCCGAGACGCCGTTGATGCAGCTGATCCAGTACACGCCGACGACCGCCACGGTGAAAGAGATCCCGGTGGTCATCATCCCGCCCTGGATCAACAAGTTCTACATCCTGGACCTGCGGGAAAAGAATTCGCTGGTGAAGTGGCTCACCGACCAGGGCTACACCACCTTCATCGTCTCCTGGGTCAACCCGGACGCGGCGCTGGCCGGCACCAGCTTCGACGACTACATGATGCAGGGCGCCATCGCGGCCAAGGACGCGGCCCTGGCGGCCACGGGCGCGCAGCAGACCCACATGGTGGGTTACTGCATCGGCGGCACCCTGCTCGCCGCGACCCTCGCCTACCTCAAGGCCAAGAAGGACACGACGGTCGCCAGCGCGACCTACTTCGTGACCCTCACCGACTTCAGCGAGCCGGGCGACCTCGGGGTCTTCATCGACGACGAGCAGATCTCCAGCATTGAAAAGCGCATGGAGGAAACCGGCTACCTGGACGCCGGCGACATGGCCATGTCGTTCAACATGCTCCGCTCCAACGACCTGATCTGGTCCTTCGTGGTGAACAACTACCTCCTGGGCAAGGAGCCGTTCCCCTTCGACCTCCTCTATTGGAACGCCGATTCCACCCGGATGCCGCGGGCCATGCACAGCTTCTATCTGCGCAAGATGTACCTCGAGAACAAACTGCGCGAACCCGGCGGCCTGTCCCTGGGCGGCGTGCCCATCGACCTGCGCACGGTCGACGTGCCCACCTACATGATCAGCTGCCGCGAGGACCATATCGCCCCGTGGAAGTCGACCTTCGCCGCGACCAGCCTTTTCAGCGGACCGACCAAGTTCGTGCTTTCGGGCTCGGGCCATATCGCGGGCGTGGTGAACGCCCCCGCCGCCAAGAAGTACGGCTATTGGACCAACGACAAGGCCAAGACGGGCAAAAAAGCGCAGACGGCGGACGAGTGGCTGGCCGGCGCGACCGAACATCCGGGGTCCTGGTGGACCGATTGGGAAGCTTGGCTGAAGCCCAGGTCCGGGGCCGAGATTCCGGCCCGGCAGCCGGGCGACGGCAAACTCAAGGTCATCGAGAACGCTCCCGGCCGTTACGTAAAAGCCCGGGCCGTCTAAGGGTTCCCGGTTGAAGGAAAACATCCTTTCAACCTAGTCTCGGACCAGAAGCCCGCCGCGCAAGGATGAAGGCGCGCGGGCGCCACCAATGGGAGGTCCGATGAACACCGGCGTTTTCACGCGCGGCCTGCGCGGAGTCCTTGTCAGCTCGCTTCTCACCAGTGCGTGTTGGTTCATCGGCCCGGCGAACGCCGCCGACGACGCCAAGATGGACGCCGAAGTGCTGAAGCACTTCACCAAGATGGTCCAGACCGACACGGCCGATCCGCCCGGCAGCGAAAAGCCGCTGACGGATTATCTGGCCGAGGTCTTGAAGGCGGAAGGGATTGCGTCGCAAACCTTCGCCGTGAAGGGTCAGGAGCACCGCCCGAACCTCGTCGCCCGCCTCAAGGGCAGCGGCAAGAAGAAGCCCCTGCTCATCATGGCGCACACCGACGTGGTGAACGTCGACCCGAAGAAGTGGAAACACCCTCCGTTCAGCGCGCACCGCGAAGACGGCTACATCTACGGCCGCGGCACGGTGGACGATAAGGACAACCTCGTCGCCGCGCTCATGACCCTGATCGATCTCAAGCGCCGCAACGTACCGCTCGACCGTGACGTCATCTTGTTGGCGGAAGCCGGCGAGGAAGGCTCCACCCAGTTCGGCATCGAGTTCATGGTGGCGGAGCACCTGAAGGAAATTGAATCCGAGTTCTGTATCGCCGAGGGCGGCAACGTCTCGCGCGAAGGCGGCAAGGTGAAGTTCGCCTCCGTGCAGACCTTGGAAAAGATTCCGCGCGCCATCGCCTTGAAGGCCACCGGCGTCGCCGGCCACGGCTCGGTGCCTTTGAAGACCAACGCCATCGCCCGGATCTCGGGCGCCATCGCGCGGGTCGCGGACTGGCAGGCGCCCCTGAAGCTGAACGAGACGACCGCCGCCTATTTCGAGCGGCTGGCGAGCATCTCCAATCCCGAGGACGCCGCCCGCTTCCGCGCCGTGCTCAAGCCGGAAAGCGCGGAAGGCAAAGCCGCGTTCCAGTATTTCCTGGAAAAGGACCCGTTCCACGCCTCGGTGCTGCACACCTCGCTGTCGCCCAACATCGTCGACGGCGGCTACCGGGTGAACGTCATTCCGTCCGAAGCCACCGCGACGATCGATACGCGGGTGTTCCCGGACGAGGATCCGGAGTGGCTGCTGCGTGAAGTGCGCAAGGTCGTCAACGATCCGGCCATCGAAGTGGGCTGGGCGCCGCGCAATGTGCGCCCGGCGGGCACATCGCGCCTCAACACCGAGGCCTTCCGCGTGATCGAAGCCCAGCTCAAGAAGCACTATCAGGCCGTCGTGCTTCCCACGATGAGCACGGGCGCGACCGACATGGCCTACCTGCGCGCAAAGGGCATTCAGTGCTACGGCGTCGGCGTCGCGATGGACAAGGAAGACGGCCCGCTCGGTTTCGGCGCGCATAGCGACCAGGAACGCGTCGTCGAAAACGAACTCTACAAATTCGTGAAGTTCCACATCGACACGGTCGAAGAACTCTCGAAAGCGAAATAGGCCGTTCAATAGTTAAGCGAGTAATCACAGTTAGACGCGGCGGACGCGAGTCCGCCGCGTTTTCCTTCGCGAATCTTTCACAGCTCCGTCACGCGCTCGAAATCGTTCATGCGTAAAAACTCCTCTCGCGAAGGATCCATTTCGGGCAGAGTTTCATGGTCGGCGCCCCCATCAGTCGTCGCAAGCTTGTAACGGGCAGCGCCGGCGCGGCACTTCTCGCGGCAGGTTCAGCCCGTGTGGCTGGCGCACCGGTTCCTCTGACACCGGCTCCTCACCGCATTGCGTTCGGTTCCTGTGCTCAGCAGGACAAGGAACAACCCGTGTGGGAAGCGATCGTCGCGTCCAAACCCAACCTCTTCATTTTCCTCGGCGACAATATCTACGGCGATACGCGCGACATCGACGTCCTTAAAGCACAGTACGCTAAACTCGCCGCCAAGCCCGGCTTCAAGAAGCTCCGTGACAACGTGCCTATCTTGGCCGTCTGGGACGATCACGATTTCGGCGAAAATGACAGCGGCTGCGACTACCCGTTAAAGGAAGCCTCGCGGAAAGCCTTCCTCGACTTCTGGGGTGAGTCCGCCTCCTCCCCGCGCCGCACGCGCGACGGCATCTATGAATCGAAAATGTACGGTATCGCCGGCCAGCGGCTGCAGATCGTCATTCCCGACCTGCGCAGCAACCGCACCGCCTTGAACACTCTCGATCTCGGCGACCAGGACTACGGCGCCTGGGCGAAAGCCAAACAGACCGCGGGCCTTCCGGTTCCCGGCCCTTGCGCGCGCAACACCGATCCGAATGCGACAATGCTCGGCGAAGCACAATGGCAATGGCTTGAGCGCGAACTGGCGAAACCCGCTGACATCCGCATCTTTGCCTCGAGCCTGCAAGTCATCGCCGACTTTCCGGGTTGGGAAGCCTGGATCAACTATGCGCGCGATCACCAGCGCCTGATCGACACCATCCGCCGGACCCGCGCGAGCGGCCTGATCTGCCTCAGTGGCGATACGCACTACGGCGAGATATCAAAACTCGGCATCAACACCCCCTTCCCGATCTGGGATGTGACCTCCAGTGGACTCACGGAAGTATGGCCGGTGCTGCCGCCGAATGCGAACCGCGTCGGCGCGTCCGTCCGCGAGGTCACCGTCGGCATGCTCGATATCGCCTGGACCGGCGCGGCGACCCCCCGGCGGCTTCAGGTCTGTGATGTGAAGGGAACGCCGCGCCTGTCGCAGACGGTGCGGCT
>JADZAK010000183.1 GCA_020852595.1 Rhodospirillaceae bacterium | reverse complement strand
CGCGGCGGTGAACGATATGGTGAAACGCACATCGAGCGAGTCCGCGCCGTGGCGCCTCGTGCCCGCCAACAGCAAGAAGTTCGCGCGGATCACGGTCATGGAAACCGTGGCGGACACGCTCGAAAGAGCCTTGGCGGCGCGCCAGAACCGCTGACGCAAATCCCTATGAGCCGCGGCACCCGAAACGGCCCGATTTTACGCGCGAGTCGCACTCAGAAAAGTTGCAACGGCGGCCCCCTTCGGTGCGTTTTGGATGTCATGGAGGGGCGAGGCCGGGGAGCCCTCTTTCCTGGGATTTCAATCGGTTCCCGGGATTTCCGGGGCGTCGCGGGCGTGTTCCCCCGGGGCTTTCAGTTTTCATTAATGCCGGCCGCACGAATATCCCGATCCTCGTGCAATCTTTGATATGATCGGGGCAACCGCGCCGGAGCAGTCCGGCCCGGCGTTTCAGAGGGGCAAGAATGCTTCCGGCGACACCAGATGCCGACCCCGTCGCGCTGAAGGGCGTGACGTGCGGAGCGCGCGCCACAGTGCCGGCGCGCCCGAGCATCCTCATTCACACTTCGATCTCACCATCCGCGATCTCACCATCCGCGCGCCGGAAACGGCGCGATGGCGGCGGCGTTTGCGATGACAGAACCGACATTCAGGTAGGGCTGCTATGAACATTTCCAGGCGCCGCGTCCTCTCCGGGCTTTCGGCGACGGCCGGCCTTGCCGTCGCGCCGGGGGTCAATGTGTCCTTCGCCGCGGATGGCGCGCCGGCGCGTGACGTCCTGGTCGTCGTCTTCCAGCGCGGCGCCTGCGACTGGCTGCAGATGCTGTCGCCCGCGGGAGACATTTTTTATCAGAACGCGCGGCGCTCCATCCGCGTGCAGCTGACCGGCGCCAATGCGGGCATCGGCGTCGGCACGCTGGACGGCACGGATTTTTACCTGAGCGCCAGCGCGCCTGAACTGAAGCCCCTGTACGACAGCGGCAAGCTCGCGTTCGTGCATGCGACGGGACTGCACACCGTCGACCGCAGCCACTTCACCTGCCAGGCCAACATGGAGATGGGCACGGCCGATGCCGATCCCGCCATGAATTCCGGATGGCTTGCACGCCACACCGCGTCGGTCGGCGTGCCCAAAGACCTTTCCGTGGTCGCGCAAGGATCGACCACGCCGACGTCGCTCCTCAGCCAGCCGGCGTCCGTCGCGGTCATCGATCCATCGTCGTTCAATGTGTCGGGCGGCGCCGCCAACGCCAACATCATGCGCCTTCTGAACGGCAGCGGCGCGAAAACCGCGTACAAGGACGCCGCTCTCAAGACGCTGACCACGATCCAGGACGTTCAAGCCGGCCTTACAGGTTTCCAAGATCCTTCGGGCACGGCCGGATACACGGGCGGCAGCTTCTCGGCGTCCTTGCGGGCCGTGGGCCGCCTGATCCGTATGAACGTCGGTGTCGACGTCGTGACGGTCGATTACGGCGGCTGGGACATGCACAACAATCTGGTCAATGAATTCGCGGCGCGCACCACCGAGTTCTCGCGCGCCCTGTCGGCTTTCTGGACGGACATGGCGGATTTCCAGGACCGCATCACGCTTGTCACGATGACCGAGTTCGGCCGCCGTTTCCAGGAAAACGCCAACCAGGGCACCGACCACGGCTCGGCCTCCGGGATGCTGATCCTCGGCGGCAATGTGAAGGGCGGAAAGATCTACGGGACCTGGCCGGGCCTCGCGCCCGCGGCGCTGAATTCCGGCGACCTCGCCGTCACGACCGATTACCGCCAGGTCCTGGCGGAAATTATCGTCAAGCGCCATGCCGAGACGAAACTTGAATCGGTGTTCCCGACGCTGAAATACGCGCCGCTGGGCATCTTCGCGTAATCATCAGAGGGCGGAATGCCAACGCAAAATCGCATCGCGCTGAATCGACTGACCTTCGGGGCGCGCGACCTCGAAGAAAGAAATGTCAGTTTCACCGGCTTGCCGGCTTGGCTGGAAGATCAGTTGCGTCCGCCGGCGGGCGACGATTTCGATTTGGCCACGCACCTTTCGGCGCAGACGATGCGCATCGCCTACGCCGCTTCGGACCCCACCTCGACGCGAGGCTCGTGGCCCGCCGTCGACGAGATGCGCCCCTTCAACTATCTCAATCTGCCGGTCCCCGATCTTTGGACGATCAGCCGCAACGCCAGCAGCCAGGCGATTTCAAGCGCCGAGCGTACGCGCGTGCGCCAGGAACTCCTGTCCGCGACATGGATGCGCAACACGCACAGCAGCTATCAGTTGCGCGAGTTCATGGTCGATTTTTGGCACAATCATTTCAACATCGGCAAGAACGAGGCGGAACCGGCGACCGTGTTGTTGCCCGTGTTCGACCGCGTCGCGATCCGTCCCAACGCGTTCGGCAACTTCCGTACGCTTCTGGAAGCCACCGCCACGGCGGGCTCGATGCTCATATACCTCGACAACTATCTGAGCACGGCGACGACGCCCAACGAGAACTATGCGCGCGAGATCATGGAACTGCATACGCTGGGCGGCGAAGCCTACTACGGCGTGGGCGACGTGACCCCGGCGCCGCGGCTTGCCGACGGCACGCCGGCGGGTTTTACCGACCAGGACGTCATTCAGGGCTCGCGCGCGCTTTCCGGCTGGACTCTCCAGACCGGGCAGCGCAATGCCGCCAACCAGACCCTGCCGAATACGGGCGAGTTCATTTACAACGCGGCGCAGCACAGCAACCGCGCCACATCGATCCTCGGCCGGAACCTTTCGGGCGTGGTCGGCGACATGGCCCAGGGCCGCGCGATGCTCGACACGATCGCGACGCATCCCGCCACGGCACGCCATGTGTGCGGCCGCCTGGTGCGCCGCATTTTCGGCGACAGCATCCCTCTTCCCGCCTACGACCGCGCTGTGACGGCGTTCCGCACCTTCCAGAACGATCCGGACCAGATCGCGCAGGTGCTGCGCGCCATCGTCATGCACGGGGACGACATCTATGCGCATCCCGTCTCGAAGGTGCGCCGTCCGTACGAAAGAATCATCGCGCTTCTGCGGACGACCGATTCGGTTCTCTCGGCCGGCGCCACGGCGACGACGGCGCTCGATCGTCTGACCGACGGTCTGTTTGCCTGGCCCGCCCCGGACGGCCGCCCCGATTTCAACGCCTACTGGCTCGCGACCGGCGCCAACGTGGCGACGTGGAATCTGTTGTTCCAGGTTCCAAGCTGGCGCGAAGTCCAAACCAGCCTGACGGCGCAGACCCCGGCCGCGGCGGCCACGTCGGCGACGGCAACGGTTGAGTACTGGGTACGGCGGATGATCGGCGACCTGCTGCCGGCGGAAAACATGAACGTGCTCATCGCCGATCAGGCGGGCCCCAACGGCGCGCCGACAGCGATCCGCGACAGACGCTCGGCGGCAACCATCGAGAACAACTATCGCCGCCTCGTCAGCCTGATCGCGACCACCGAGGCTTTCACGCTGCGCTAAAGGGCGCGGTTACCGCAAAAGAAAACCGGCCAGCCTGTTCGAGGCTGGCCGGTTTTTTTGCTTCCGCGGACCGTTAAGCGGCCTTCGGATGTTCCTTCGCGGCGCTGCGGGTGTTGTAGAGATACCCAAGAACGATCACGACAATGACCGCGGCCTGAGCGAGCAGCGCGTAGAGCGACGGGTAGACGCCGAGGATTTCGAACCGCGGGAAGTTCACCACGCTCGGCGGAAGCTGGCCGCCTTCCTGCAGCGCCGCGATCCCCTTGCCGGCCATCACGATGGCCAACAGAGCAACGAGCGCCGAGCTCCAGGCGAAGAACTGCGAGATCGGCAGACGCTTGCTCGTGCGCAGCATGACCGCGGTGATGACGGCAAGCACCGCGACACCGGCGAGGAAGCCGCCGATGATGGCGCCCACGTTCCCGCGCGCCCACAGCGCGATGTAGAAGAGGATGGTTTCGAAGACTTCGCGGTAGACGGCAACAAACGCCAGGCCGAACAGAAACCAGGCCGAGCTTTTGCTGAGCGCGGACGAAATCTGTTCCTTGAGGTACGCTTGCCAACGTCCGGCGAGGCTCTTGCCGTGCATCCAGATGCCGACCCCGACCAGGATGATCGCCGCGAACAGAGCCGCGAAACCTTCGGTGAACTCGCGGCTGGCGCCGTCGATTTCAAAGAAATAGGCCGCGATCGCCCAGGTGATGAGGCCCGCGACCAGCGCCGCAGCCCAGCCGCCGTGCACGTAAGGCAGCACGTCGCGGCGATCGACCTTGCCGAGGAAACCGATCATCGCGACAACGACCAGCAAGGCTTCGACGCCTTCACGCACGAGAATGGTGAACGCACCGAGGAACGCCGCCGTGCCGTCGTCGGCCGACGGCGAGAGCGCCGTGTCGGTGGCGTCGAACAGGCCGCGCAAAACGGCGGCCTGGGCGGCGACGTCCGCGACCGGAGCGGCGGCATTAATGCGCGTGCGGTATTCCCCCATCGCGGTTTCGACCTGCGCCAGGAGGCCGGCATCGCGCGTGCGCAGCACGCCTTCCACCGGCTCGAAGCCGTCGAGATAGGAGGACAAGGCCAATTGACCGGCGGCGCGGGCATCGCCGGCTTCGTAGGCTTTCACGCTTTCGGCGAGGCGCGCGCGCGCGATGGCGAGACCGCCTTCGGCGGCCGGACGGTCCGCCACACCCGGCGACGAGCGCAAGTAAGCGGTGACCGCGCGCGCCTGGTCGGCGCCGATGGCGCTGGCGAGTTTTTCCTCGGTCGCGGCGGCGAGGGCCGCAAGGTCGGGAACGGCGCCACGAACGGCGGCGCTGTCCTGCCACAGCTTTTCGCCCTGGGCGCGGAGGTCCGGCGTTGCGGACATGTTGCCGATGTAGAAGGCCAGCGCCCAACGCTGGTCGGCCGGCAGTTGTTCGAAGCTGGCCATGCCCGTGTCGGCGACACCTTGCGTGATCACTTCATAGAGCGCGAAGGGGCTGCGCACGCGCGCGCGCTCGTGGTCGGTGAAGGCGATGGGCGGCGGATCGAGGTGCGCGCCGGTTTCGCCGTCGCCGCGGCCTTCAAGGCCGTGGCAGGCGGCGCAGTTGTCGGCGTAGAGCGCTTGCGCGCCGCCGAGGTCCGGCGCCTTTGCCGGCGCGGACGGCACCGGGTAGAGCGTGACAAGCGCGGCACTCAGGGTATTGGCGAGACGCGCGACGTCCGGCGGCGCGGCGCGGTTCGCGATCGCTT
>JADZAK010000182.1 GCA_020852595.1 Rhodospirillaceae bacterium | reverse complement strand
CGGCGACCTTGAAATCCTGACTGAAACGACGAGCCTTCGTCTTGGGCATCAGTTCTCTCCTTTGAGAACTGTCCCTAATTACCCTGTCTCAGAAAAGGGGGTCACTCCACTCCAGTATACTTAATTGACGTGCGCCCCAATCTCCAAACTGTCTTGTGTTGACATTAACTCGCATTATCAATAGTAATGCGAATCATTCGCATTTGCGGATGATGGCGGGAAATAGTTGGGGATATCAATGTCTTACTACAAACGTGTTCTTTGGCTTTCGGCGGCCGCGCTCTTGCTTCCGCAGGTTCCCGCCCTGGCCCAGACCAGCCAACCCCCCCAAGTGGCCGCCGCCGATCTCGAGGAAATCGTGGTCATGGGCCGTGTGCAGAAGCTTTACCGGGCCGAGGAAACGACGGTCGGCAAGATGCCGGGCAATCCGCTCGACATCCCGCAAGCGGTCCAAGTGCTGACGCGCCAGTTGATGGAAGACCAGGGCGCGCGCGACGCAACCGATCTGTACCGCAACATCTCCGGGATCAGCTTTTTCTCCTACGCCGGCGTGACCTTCCGCGGTTTCCGGCAAGAGGGCGTGTATTACGACGGTATGCGCGGGGACCCGTTCATCGGTTTTTCCGTGCCGCAGCTGTTCAACATCGCGCGCATCGAAGTTCTGAAGGGCCCGGCCGGCATGCTGTATGGGCCGGCGTCGCCCGGCGGCACCATCAACTATGTCAGCAAGACGCCGCGCGATACGTTCAGCGGCGAACTGAAACTGATCGGCGGCGACTATAACCGCTACGGCGGGTCGGCCGAGGTCACGGGACCGATCGTCGCGGGCAAGCTCGACGGCCGCGCCGGTTTCTTCTACGAGAAAAAAGACAGCTTCCGCATGAACGCGGAAAACCGCGCGCTGATCGGTGACGCGGGCCTGACCTATCGCGTCAATGACGATATCGACGCCATCGCGCAGTATACGCACTACGACCAGAATCTTCCCGGCAATCGCCTGCGCGGGGTGCAGGTGAACATGAACGGCGATTTCCTGTCGCCGATCACCTGGAACCACAACGAGCCGACGGACTTCCTGACGACGAAATCCGACGTCTACCAGGGCCGCGTGACCTGGCGGCCGGACGGCGGCTTCGGCGCCGAAGCGGCGGTGCGGTATTTCGAGGCGCGGGAAGCGCAGGAGTATCACGAGCAGCGCGATCTTTTAGACACCAATGCGGACGGCGTGGCGGACACCATCACGCGCGAGTTCCGCGACCAGCGCCGCACGGCCGACGGCCTGGCCTTCAGCGGCAATGTGCGCGGCGATGTCCCGATGGGCGCGGTGAACAACCGCATCCTGCTCGGCGCCGATTGGTACGAGGAAAACACCAGCCAGCTTTCGCGCACCTTCCTCGACCCGACGCGCGGCGGGCCGGTGCCGAACCTGTCGCTGATCAACCCCGTCTATGGGATCGGCGGCGGTTCGAAATACAACGTTTCGTCACGTCCCTATACGCTGTCGGCCGCGCAAAGCCGCCGTTGGGGCATTTACCTGCAGGATCAGGTGCTGATCGGTGAACAGTTCATCGTGGTCGGCGGAATCCGTCACGACGGGTTCTATGACGTCAACAAGGTGAGCAACGTCAACTTCAAGAACGACGATCAGACATATCGCGTCGGCGCCATCTACAAGGTCCAGCCGGATATCTCGGTCTATGCGAGCTGGTCGGACACGTTCGAAACGCAAACGGCGGCCAACCAGGATCCGTCCGTGGGCGGGCCCTTCGATCCGATCCGGGGATCGCAGATCGAAGGCGGTGTGAAGACCGCGCTGATGGATGGACGCATCCAGGGCAATGCGGCGATCTATAGGATCGTTAGAGAGAACATCCTGCAGACGGATACGACGCGTCCGCCGGTGAACGGCCGCAACCAGCTTGCGCCCATTGGCGAAGTGACGGCGAAAGGTTTCGAGTTCGATCTCGCCGCCGACGTGACCCCGGATTGGGTCCTGACGTTCAACTACGGTTACAACGATACCCGCGTGACCGATACCGTCACGGGACAGGCGATCACCAACGCGGTCGGCGACCGTTTCGTGAACGCACCCAAGCATAAACTCGGCTTCTGGTCGCGCTATCAGGTGGAATCGATCCGCACCGCCTTTGCCTTCGGGGGTGAGCATGTCTCCGAGCGTGTCGGCTTCGACCGCGAGCGCGTGAAACCCTACACGGTGTTCGACGCCACCGTCATCAAGACCTTCGACTTCGCCGAGGTGATGCTGCGCGTGGAGAACGTGTTCGACAAAGTCTACGCGGCGTCGGGCTTCGGTTTGCGCAATGGGGCGTTTCCCGGTGAGCCGCGGACCTTCTTTGTCGAAATCCGGAAATCGTTTTAAGAGTCATGAGCGGCGCCGCCGGTACATTTGAGGATCGCGCCGCGTCCCTCCCGGCCAAAAAAGCCGGGAAGGATGCGGGACGATCGTTGTGGTGGGTCGTCCATAGCTGGGTGGGCCTTAAGCTCAGCCTGTTCATGGTATGGGTGCTGCTCACAGGCACTTTCGCGGTGTTTGCGGTGGAGTTCGACTGGCTCGCGCGGCCGGCTCTACGGGTGACGCCGAGCGATGCGCCTCATGCGTCGTGGGGCACGATCGCGGAAGCGGCGGTGAAAGCGGTTCCGGACGCCGACGTGACCTTCATCTACGCGCCGCCGCATGCCTGGTTCGCGGCGGAAGCCATCGCCGAGACGGGGCCGAATTCGCGGGTGCGCGTCTATCTCAATCCCTACGAGGGTACCGTGCAGGGTGTGGCGCCGTGGATGAGTTTCCTGCGCTTCTTCCGCGAGATGCACCGGCATCTCTTGCTGCCGATCAGGTACGGCGTGCCGATTGTTTCCTCGATGGCTTTGCTGCTGATCCTGTCGGTGATGACGGGGCTTGTCTCGTACAAGAAGTTCTGGCGCGGCTTCTTCAGAAGGCCCCGCGCTGGAAGCGCGCGGAAAGTCTCGGGCGATCTGCACCGGCTGGGCGGGCTCTGGTCGCTGTGGTTCGTGATTCTGATCGCCCTGACGGGGCTTTGGTACCTGGTGGAATCCCTGGGCGGAGGCGCGCCGATCCCAAGGGCGCCGAAGACCGAGGCTAATCTCACCGCGCCTTTAAGCGCGGCGCGTATCGATGAACTGGTGCGGACAGGGCAGGAGGCTTACCCCAACCTGCGCATCACGGAGCTGAGGTTGCCGTCCTTCACCGGCGGACCTTTGGGAATTTTCGGACAGGCGGATGCCTGGGTGGTGCGCGACCGCGTGAACGGCGTATGGCTCGATCCGGTCTCCGGCAAGGTGCTGGAGGTGTGGAAGGGCGAGACGCTGACGGCGCATCAACGCATTTCGGAAGCCGCCGATCCGTTGCACTTCGGGACCTGGGGCGGGATGACGACCAAGATCGTCTGGTTCGTGTTCGGCGCTGCCATGACCGCGCTCGCGGTGACGGGCGTCATGATTTACAGCCTGCGGCTCAAGGCGGCGTATGCAACGGAAGCGGACGCGAAGCCGCAAGGCGGGTTCATGAGAGCCTGGCGCGGGATGGGTGTATGGGCCTATCTGGGTGCGGGGGCGGTGTTGATGAGCCTCGCGCTGCTGCCGGGATGGCTGGCGCGATAAAAAAAGGCCCGCCCTCCGGCGCCCTAATTAAGTATACTGTCCCCGTAACTGGTTGAGGGGACAGTATATGTAATTGACTTGCCGGGCGGCGGCGTTTAGGTTTTGTCCATGGCCCGGCTCGCACGCGTGGTTGCGCCAGGTGTGCCGCATCACGTCACGCAGCGCGGCAACCGGCGGCAGCCTGTTTTTTTCGGCGACGATGATTATCTCGCCTACCGTGCGCTGCTTGCGCAAGGATGCAAAAGCGCCCGCGTCGCGGTATGGGCCTATTGCCTGATGCCCAATCATGTTCATCTG
>JADZAK010000181.1 GCA_020852595.1 Rhodospirillaceae bacterium | reverse complement strand
CCGCGAAAGGCGGCCTCCAGGACGTCGGCCACTTTGGAAGGAGTTAATGCCGCTGCAATCTCCTTCGCGTTGATCGTTTTCATTGATGTCTCCAGCCCACTAAAGCTCATCTCAAGATAGCCCATGGTCTGAAGAACGCGATTCTATAGATACGAACGCAAACGAAATATTCTCCAAACATGGGAGAACTGCAAGCAACCAACCTCGTATGTTTTCCGAATATCTCGAATGATCGTCTAACGGCCGGCGCGGCTCCCGCGCCGCTTGGCGGCTCTTTTCTTGCCGCGCTCTCCGTCGGTCATGCCCGCTTCCGACTTTTTCAATGCCGTTGCCCTCGGCAAAGGAAAGGCAATCTCGACTTTGACCTCCTCGATCACGGCGTAGGTGTGTGTTTCGCGTACTCCGGGCAGGCGGGTGAGGGTCTCACCCAGGAAGTGACGATAGGAGTCCATATCCGCCACGCGGGCTTTGATGAGGTAGTCGAAGCCGCCGGCAACCATGTGACATTCCAGGATTTCAGTGCGCTTTCGCACGGCGTTGGCGAACTCCTCGAAGACGGCCGGCGTGGTGCGGTCCAGAACGATCTCCACGAACACCAGCATCGCACTGCCCAGCTTGGCTGGATCCAGCACCGCCGTGTAACCGACGATGTATCCGTTGTCCTGAAGCTGACGCACCCGATGGAAGCATGCGGTCGGACTCAGATTCACGATTGCGGACAATTCCGGATTGGTCGCGCGTCCATTTCGCTGAAGCGCATTCAGCAGTTTCAGATCGATTGCGTCCAACGCCATGTTTAATATCCTTCAGAAAATTTAGCATTATATAGAATATTAATTGAATATCGCGCATCGACAAAGATGATCATTGTGATTTTCGTATAAAAAATGAAAGCACATTAAACGAAGAAATAAAGATAATGCAGGCGCCTCCCGCGGCACGGTGGCGCCGTGCGCGGGGGGAGGGACATGTTCGCTGCGGAGCGAGGAGGACGGGGGTCCAATGGAGTGTCAGGCCTTCATGCGGAAGCGGTTATTGCCCTTAAACCCATTGCGCGCCTTCGAGGCGACGGCGCGTTATCTGTCGATTTCGCGCGCGGCGAGCGAGCTTAATGTTACGCCGGGAGCCGTCAGCCATCAGATCCGCGTCCTGGAAGATGAGCTGAACGTAATGTTATTCGAGCGGAGCCCCGGACAGCTCAAATTGACCGCTCACGGGCTGGCGCTGCAGCCTTCGAGTTCCGCTGCGTTTGATTCCATCGCCGAGGCTTCCGCCTTTGTGTCGCGACAGAAGACCGGCGGGGATTTATCGATCAATTGCGGTCAGGCGCTGGCGTCCTATTGGCTTTTGCCGCGTCTCAGCAACTTTACGAAATTCTATCCCAGCATTCGGTTGAAATTGGGGGCCGTGGGCGACGACGCGGCGGTGGTGCCAGACGTGAGCGACGTCACGCTTTCGTTCGGCGATGGAAATTGGCCGCAGTTTTACACGCGTCTATGGACCCACACGGTGCTGGTCCCCGTTTGCAGTCCGACAATCTTGAATGCCAACCCGCTTCGGAGTCCGCAAGACCTTGCCAATCACACGATCATCCACAGCGATGCCGGCGGCGAGTGGCACCGGTGGCTGATCGCCGCGCATACACCTACGACGATCGGAAAACGCCATTTCAATCTTTCGAACACTCATCTGGCCATCGAGGCGGCCATTCATGGGCACGGGGTTGCGCTTTGCGAGGTGATGACGGTGGCCGGTCTTATCGAGGATGGACGGCTGATGACGCCGTTCGCGCGAACCATTCCAAGTCAGTCGTCGTTTTACATCGTGTGCAAGAACGAACTCCGGAACAGCGCGCCGGTCCGTGCTTTCAGCCAATGGCTCGCCGGCGAACTCAGTGAGAAGGCCCCCGCCGAGGATATTCCAGCTATTCAAAAGACGCCGAAGCGCGCCCGGCGCCAGTGAACGCCGCGCGAACAGGCCCCGAGGCTGGAGCATCGCTCCCACGCGAGAGTCAGAAATTCATCGTTCAGAGCGGCGGCCACCCCCAAGGAAGACGCCGCCAGGTCCCGAAAGAAAGCTTCGTGAATATAGATACTGTTGAACAGCGGTTTTCGCGCTTGCGGACGTTGTACCGCGCCGATGAAACAGACCTTTTGTCGCGGTTGCTGCCGGACGCGCGCTTCTCTCCCGCAGACCAGGCGGCGGTCACCTCTTATGCCCGCGTCCTGATGCAGGGGCTTCGCGATGCCGCATTGCGCGGCGATCTGCTTGAGCGTTTCCAGCATGAGTATCAGCTTTCAAGCCGGGAGGGCGTCGCGCTGATGAGGCTGGCCGAAGCGCTGCTGCGTATTCCAGACAACAGCACTGCGTACGCGCTGGTTCGCGACAATATCTCCGACAGCGATTGGAGAGGTCACCGCGGCCATTCCGCTTCGTCACTCGTCAACGCAGCGACCTTTTCGCTGGAGAAGTTCAGCGCCATCCTGAAGGCGGCAATTGATAGGCCCCACGGCCTGAGCGCCGCCATCGCGATGATGGGCACCCCCGTCGCGAAGCACGTTCTCCAGTTGTCCTTGAGCCTGATGGGGCAGCGCTATGTTTTCGCCGAGACCGTCGACGTGGCGACGAAGCGGGCGTCGCGGTCCAAGACGTACAGCCACTCGTTCGACATGCTGGGGGAGTCCGCCCGCACGGCGGCCGATGCGCGCCGTTACTTCGACGCTTATGCAAATGCGATCGAGACGGTGGGGAAACACCGTTCACAGACGCCGTTGCCGTCCACTATTTCAATCAAATTGTCCGCATTGCATCCGAGGTACGAGGTCAGTCAGGAACGCCGCGTTGAAACGGAACTCCTGAATCGTTTACTCGAACTGCTGCGGTTCGCAAAGGAACGTCACGTTCCCATCACGATCGATGCAGAGGAGGCTGAACGCCTCGAACTGTCATTGCGCCTGTTCGGGGAGCTTGCGAAGGATCCCGCGGCCGGCGGTTGGGAAGGACTGGGCTTGGCCGTTCAGGGGTATCAGAAGCGCGCGTCCGCCGTCATTGCATGGCTCGAGGAACTGGGCGCGCAGACGAACTCCCGCTTCGCGGTGCGGCTCGTGAAGGGCGCGTATTGGGATGCCGAGATCAAGCGTTGCCAGGAGCGCGGCCTCACCGATTATCCGGTCTTCACGCGTAAGGCGGCGACCGACGTTTCTTATCTGGCCTGCGCGCGCCAAATGCTGCAGTCGGATCATATCTATCCGGCCTACGCGACACACAACGCGCGCACGGTTGCCAGCATCGTGCAGATGGCGGGCAAACGCCGCGCCTTTGAGTTCCAAAAGCTCCAAGGCATGGGTGACGGTTTGTATGAAAAACTTTGGGAGGACGACCCGACATACAGTTGCCGCCTTTACGCGCCGGTGGGGCCGCAGAAGGAACTGCTGTCCTATCTCGTGCGCAGACTGCTCGAGAACGGCGCGAACACATCTTTTTTGAAACAGGCCATCGAGGGCAACGAGGCTGAGGCGCTGGCCGATCCGGTCGCGCAGATTGAACGGCTCAAGCTCACGCGGCATCCCGCCATTCCTCTTCCAATTAATCTTTTCGGGCCTAAGCGGAGTAATTCCATGGGCGTTGACTTGTCCGATGTACAGACGATTAGCGATCTGAACGTCGGGTTTGAGCGGTACTGGCGTTCAGGCTGGAAGGCGCATTCCCTTGTCGCCGGGCGGCCCGGCGAGGGAGCCGTCGTTGAGGTGAAAGACCCCGCGAACAATAATCGCATTGTCGGCACGGCCGGCCTTGCGACGATGAATGACGTCGCCTCGGCGATTGCGCGGGCGGAACATGCGTTCGTGGACTGGTCGAACCTTCCGCTCGGAGATCGTGTGCGCTGCCTCAATAAGATGGCCGACCTGATCGAGAAAAACCGCATCGAGTTCATGGCCCTTTGCATCCGCGAAGCGGGCAAAACCATCCCCGACGCGCTCGCGGAAATTCGCGAAGCGGTCGACTTTTGCCGTTACTACGCCAGTTGCGCCGAAAAAGAATTCCAGGCCATCAGCCTGCCGGGCCCGACGGGGGAGCGAAACGAACTCACGCTGGCTGGGCGCGGTGTGTTCGTCTGCATCAGCCCTTGGAACTTCCCGCTCGCGATTTTCACGGGACAGGTGGCCGCGGCCTTGGTCGCCGGTAACACGGTGATCGCGAAGCCGGCGCCGCAAACCCCCCTGATTGCATTTCGCGCGGTGCAGCTTTTCCACGAAGCGGGGGTGCCCGCGGCGGTGCTTCAGTTGCTCCTCGGAGGCGCCGATGTTGGACGCCGCCTCGTCGAGAGTTCGCTCACCGCGGGTGTGGCCTTCACAGGCTCGACCGAAGCGGCGCGCCATATTCAGACCAGCCTGATTTCGCGGCCAAACTCCGCGATCACGCCCCTCATCGCCGAAACGGGCGGCATCAACGTCATGATCGCCGATAGTTCAGCCTTGCCCGAACAACTGGTCGCCGACGTCATTGCCTCCGGTTTTCAGAGCGCGGGGCAGCGCTGCTCCGCATTGCGCCTGCTTTATTTACAGGAAGAGACGGCGGATCAGGTGATAGACATGCTGATCGGGGCCATGGACGAACTGACCATCGGCGATCCCGCCGATATCGCCACCGACGTCGGTCCGGTGATTGACGCCGCCGCGCGTCAACGGCTTGCCGATCACGTCAACGCGGGCAAATATCCCGTCATTCATAAACGTACCCTCGATGAACGGCATGCCGCGGGAACGTTCTTCGCGCCGCATTTACTGCGTGTCGCGGAAATGGAACTCGATCGCGAGGTGTTCGGGCCGGTCGTTCATGTGAAACGGTGGAAGAGCGGTTCTCTGGAGGCGGTCTTTGAGGATGTGAATCGCTCGGGCTACGGCCTCACGCTCGGCCTGCATTCTCGTATATCCGCGAACATCGAAGTCGCCAGGCGCAAGGCGCGCGTCGGGAATTTATACGTCAACCGGTCGATGATCGGCGCCGTCGTCGGCTCCCAACCCTTCGGCGGGGAGGGGTTGTCCGGCACCGGTCCGAAGGCCGGCGGGCCACACTATCTCTCCCGGTTTGCCACGGAACGCGCGCTCTCGGTCGATACCACGGCGGCGGGCGGCAATGCGGCGCTGATGGCTGGATTTGACGATGCAGCGATCTGATGGAGCCTTGGAAAATAGCCGACCGCGCCGCTCTCACCACATTCTACCCCAAGTCGGACATGCGTCACTGCGGCCGTTTGCCCCGTCGCGTGCGGCGGAAAACGGGTGTTCGCTACGGCGTGCCCGTGAGCGCCAGTACGGCCATTGCCGTTGCGGCATCGGTCATGAAGTAGCCCGGCAGATTGTCGTCGCTCGTTTCGCGCCGCTTGTTTACCGCGCGCGCCGTCCACTTTCCGTCTTTGTCCTGATGGGCGGTAAGCCAGGCAACGCCCCGGCGGGCGCCGGCGCCCGCCGCCGGAGATTCCGACGCCCGCAACGCGAGCACCGCGAGTGCGCTCGCATAGCCGTCGCTGGCCGTTTCGGCGGGAGAATCATCGCGGCGGCTCCATTCGCCCATCGCGCTTAAGCTCCACCCCCCGTCCGCCGCCTGCGCTTTCAGGATACGGTTCGTAATCGCGTCCTTTTGCTCCGGCTTCAAGATTCCCGGCATGACGCGCGATGCCCACAGGGCCGTGGCCGAGTTGAACAGGCTGGCGGCGTCCGCGTTGCGTTGCAGATACTCCGCAAGCGCCTGAATATTGTTTTGTATGTCGGGATCGGCCGCATAATTTTGCGGAGCGGCGCCGACGGCAAGTGCGGCGAGAGACGCTCCATAGAACGCGCTTTGCTCTCCCTCCCAGGGATCCAGCCGGAAATTCATCCAAGCCCACGCGCCGGAGAGATCGCCGCGGTGCATTTGGAGGTTCCACATGTTTTTGAAGGCGTGCCGCGTTTCATCGCTCAGCGTACCGGCATAGAAATCCCGGGTGGAAAGGACAAGGGCATTGATGACAGCTTCGCTGCCGCGTGATTCGCTCGTCTTCGGCAAGCCATAACGCTGGTCGGGGTAATAAGGCGCCACCTCGTTCCACGCGCTCACGCGCTTGACCACGTTCTCTATCAGCTTTGTTTCGCTGTCGACTGTTTGACGCTGCTTAAGATGCGAGCGAAGGGCGGGGCGCGCCAACGCATACAGGGAGGACGTATGACAGGACACGCAAAATGTGCCTCGTTCGAGAGAGGCCCTTGGCCAAGACGCCCATCGTTCTTCCGCATGATCTAAATAGTCGGCGGCAAGGTTGGGATTCCACTTGGGCGGCTTGCCATCCGCCGCGCGGAGATCTCCTCCCGCAAAGGCGATAATAACTCCGGCGCATAGCGCAGCCAAAGACACTATGAGACGCATGAGAAACCCCTCTGTTTCGGCGTCGATGCTAACAGAATATCCCTGACACGGTCCTGTCCTCCAGTGTGCGGTCTATGTCGGCTTGGCTTCGGGAGGATACTCTTGGAGATGCCGCTGAACGGCGGCGAAACGCTCATGAAGCGGAGTGGGCTCAACGGCGGCGCGGGCGCGAAGGACAAAACCCGTCATATTGGCGACGGCAAAGCTTATCCCATAGAGGTTGCGCGACGGCGGGACGCCGGGGATGGGGCGCGGATAGCCTGCGGTAAAGAAAACAGCCGCGCCGTCTTTCTCTTCGCAGCGATAGGTGGCGCGTGGCGTATCCCAGTCGAGGCCGACGCTGATGACACCCGGCAGGCTGCCGGGATAGCAGGGCGTTCCATTTGCCTCGCGCGCGGCCACGATGACCGTTCCGCGTTGAACGCAACGCTCCACCGCGTCGGCAAACGCTTCGATATAGCTGGGATTGACGGTTCCAAGGCTTAGGTTGATGACGTCGATGTTCTGGCTAAGGCACCAATCGATCGCGCGGACCAATGCTACGGCGCGTGTCTGCAGGGCGTCGTGAAAGACCTTCACCGCGAAAAAGTCCGCCGCCGGGGCGCCCTGCTGGATCGCGGCCATGACGGCGGTGCCGTGGCCGAGTTTGTCGATCCAGGCATCGTTCGCCGGATCAACCATGCCCTCCATATTTACCGCAACGCCGCCGGCAATCTGCCCGATGTGCGGATGCGCCGGATTGACGCCGCTGTCGATGGCGGCCACGCGGATCTTCGCGCCGCTCATGCTTGGACCGCGTGCGGTTGACCGGCGCGCCCTTCGAATCGCGCCCGGCCGTTTTCGAGGGCGATGATCGCGTCGGCGCGCGCGGCCAGAGCGGGCTTGTGCGTGATGACGATGATCGTCGCCTCCGGCAGCATGGACCGCAAGCCGTCGGCGACGAGTTCCTCGGTCTGGCTGTCGAGCGCCGAGGTCGGCTCATCCAGAATGAGCACGCTGGGCCGGCGCAACAGCGCGCGGGCAATCGCGACGCGCTGGCGCTCGCCCGCCGAAAGCGCCAAACCGCGTTCGCCGGTGCGGGTTTCGAAACCCTCCGGCAGGCGGCCGATCGTTTCGGTGAGCCCGGCGGCGGCGGCGGCGGCGGCAATGTCGGTTCGGCTCGCGCCCGGCAGCGCGAAGGCGATGTTGGCGGCGATGGTGTCGTTGAACAAGTAAGGTGTCTGATCGACCAGAATCACCTCGCGGCGTAAATCGCCCAGCGCGACGTCGCGTAAGTCCTTGCCGTCGATCAGGATGCGCCCCTCGTTGGGGTCTATATAGCGCACAAGCAAGTCGGCGAGGGTCGACTTGCCGACGCCGCTGGGGCCCAGCACCGCGCAGGTCACGCCGCGCGGAATCTCCAGGGACAGATCCGTCAGCACCGCGTCACGGTCATGGCGCACCGATACATGCTCCAGCCGGATCGCGTGCCGCAGCGGCTCCACCGCCAGCGGCGCCTGGCGCTCGGTGACCTCCGCCGGGGTGTCCAGAATCTCGAATATACGCGCCAGGGCGACACGCGCGGATGCGAGGCTGGCGCTCATCGCCATGAGAGTCTGGATCGGCGTCAGCAAGCGGGCGTGGTAAGCCATGAACGCCACCAGGGTCCCGATCGTCATGCGGTCGTCGATGATGAGATAGCCGCCGTAAAGGAAGACCATCGCGGTCGATGCCGTCAGCAAGGTCCCCGGCAGAGCGCCCGTCATGAACGACGCCAATTGCGTGCGCAACATGGTTCGCACGAAGGCGTCGCTGCGCGTGCGAAAGCGCTCCACTTCATGTTTATCGGCCATGAGCGAGGTCACCACGCGCATCCCCAGGATGGAATCGACGAAGTGACTGCCCACATCCGCGCCCCGCTCGCGCATGTCCTTCGTCAGATCCGTCAGGCGGCGCTGGTAGTAAAGGAAGGCAACGATGCACGCGGGCACCAGGACGGTGCCCACCAAGAATAGCCGCCACTCCATCCACAGCATCATCGCGACGCTGCCTGCCAGGAACAGGACATTGCTCAGCACAGAAAGCAATGTATCCGCCGAAACCCGCTGGGCTTCCCCCACGTCCGCATTCAGCCGGGACATCAGGTCGCCGAGGCGAAAACGCGCATAGAAGCGCGGCGACAGCGTCTGGAGATGGCGAAACAGCGCAACGCGCATGTCGAACAGCATGGCGGCGGAAATTTTCAGGTACTTGTAACTGGTGAGAATGTTCACCGCGAAGCCGGCGGCCGTGACGAGGAACATCAATCCCGCCAACAGCACCAACATATCCATGTCGCGTTTCAGCAGCGCTTCGTCGATCAGGAGCTTCGAGAAATAGGGCTGAACCAGGGTGAGGCTGGTGGCGACAAGGCTGATCGCGCCCACGGCCGCCAGCGCGCCCGTATACGGTTTTACGAAAACCCAAAGGCGACCATAGGTTCGCCAATCTGCAACGGCCGGAGCGGAGGTCATGACGGGCTTTGCGTCTCGGTGGAAACCAGCTCGAAGTCGCGCAAACGGTAGCGCGGTTCGGGCGTCAAAGCTAACTGCGCCGTGCACCAGTCGTGCCCTTGGCGCAGCAGCGCGCACTGTTCCGCCCACCAGGGGCCGGTCCCGCCCGACGCGTAAAATTCGAGACAAAGCGCGAGATGCCGGCGCATGGCCCCCGTCAGCAGGCTCCCATAGTGAAGCAGGAGGGGTTCGGGCGCTTCGCCCCGGGCCATCGCCGACAGTGCGGCGCTGGCGAGAATGGCCTCCCGCGCCGCCGTCGCGGTGCCGTCGCCGCAGATCGGGTCGAACGTCATCGCGGCGGATCCGCACGCCAGCCATGTCGGGGCGCAGAGGGGCTGCGCGATCGCGGGCGACGTCTCGAACGCGCCGGTCGCGGCAAGCGTATCGATGGCCGGCGCGATCAGACGGCTTGCGCCGAGCAGCGTACCGGCGTCCGTTCCGACCGCGAAAAGCCGTCCTTCGGCCGCGGAGGTTGGAATGAGGAACAGCCAGCCATCATCAAGCGCCTCCACATGACAGGCGCCGGCGTCCGCGTTGGATCGCAGTGTCACGGCCATGCTCGCCGCCGTCTGGGTCCCGAACCGGAGATGCTGCGTTGCATCCGGCAACGGTTTGACGGCATGGATGGTGAAGGCTCCCGGCTGCGCGCTGGCTTGCGGGGTCGGCAGGCGGCCGATGAGGGTCTGTTCGGACACGACCACCCCGGCATGGGGTATGGCCAGGACTTCTCCCTGCGCTCCCCACGCCACGCGCCGGGTGTGGATGCGGTGAAGTCCCGTGAACAGGTCTTTCCGCGCGAAAATGTCGCCGAGGAGATGCATGGCCTGGGCGCTCAGCAGCAGCGCCGGCACGCGGCCGCGGGCTGCGGCTTCCATCGAAACCCCGATGTCCGCGCGCGTCAGAAGGTGAGCGCAGGTGAGCGCCGCGATGCCGTCGCCGCGGATATGCACCGAAAAACGCGCCGCCATGGTCCCGCGTCAGTCCTTTCATTCACCAACGCAGGATGAGGCGTTTGGCGGCTACTCCACCACCACCATGCCCGCGCCGGTGACGTCGTTATTGAGGTCCCAGGTGCTTTCCAGGCGCAGCGTTTCGGTGTTGTAAACCTCAAGATCGAAGCTCGCGCCGAAGATATAAAGCTTACGGCCGTCGTGGGACATTCCGAAGCTGAAACGCGACTTGCAGGAAAATTCGCTCTTGTTTCTGAGGACGTTGGTCGTCAGGTCGATCCGCCAAAACTCGCAGCGCTTGTTGCCGTAAAGGCCGGTCGTGACCACCGCGAAGGCGTCGCGCTTGTTTGGGGCCACCTGCAGGCCGGTCATGTTGGCCGGCGCCGGTCCCACGGGCGTGAAGTCGAACGTACGCTTTGCGAGGTCGAAGCGGCCGACGCCGAACACCTTGTTACGCACGATCGGATCGGCGGCGTTGAACACCGAGGTGAAGTGCCCGGGCTCGCGAATCGTTTCCAGCGCGTTGCCGAAGGTGCCGGTCTCGAGACCGTCGAGGTCGGGCCGTGCAAGCTGAATGCGGTCGACGACCTTGAAGTCCTCCGTATCGATCACCACCACCTTGTCGCCGAAGTGGTAGAGGAACTTGCCGTCCGGAGAGAGTTCGACGCCGATCCGGGCGAAGCCGCCGCGTAGGGCGTTTTCGTCTTCCTCGGCCAGGGCAACCGTCTTGATCACTTCTTTTTTGTCGAGATCGATGATGGTGAATTTGGGTTCTTCCACATCGTAGCGGTCGAGATTTTTGTCGATTTTTGTCGCGACGGTGTAGAACAGCTTGCCGCTCGGGTCGGGAACGCCGCCGCTGAAGCGGTAGCGCGTGGTGGGTGTATTGAGGGTCAGGTTCTTGACGACCTTGCGCGTCGCCACGTCGATGACCTCGACCCCGCCATTGGTCAGGGTCGTCACGTAGATGAACTTCTTGTCCTGCGACAGGCGCAGACTGGTCGGCAGACCGGTCTCAAGCTTGATGCGGTCGATCAGGGCCCCCTTTTTGTCATCGAACACCACCACCGAATCCGGATAGGCGCCCATGAAAAGGGACGCGGCGTGCGCGATCCCCGAAACGGCCATCGCCCCCAGGGCGGCGGCGATGCCAAGGCAGGATTTTTTCATCGTCGCTCCAGAGTCTAGGGGAATACCAGGTCGAGCTTGCGCCAGTCTTTGGTGGCGACGGCGCACTTATCGGCCCAGTCCGGGTAGTTGTTGACATGGTCGGGCACCTGGGCGGGCCAGAAGCATGTCACGTAGCAGTCGTAAATATCGCGTTCGACCGGCTGGCACAGGCCGGCGGTGCCGCCGGCGGCGTCGACCTCCCAGCCGGGCGAGAACGCGAGGCTGCAGCCCATCGGCACATGCGGGCGGTTGGGGTTCGGCGACTGCTGCAGGGCGACGACGTCGGCGTCGTTGGACGACAGTATTTCGTCGATGCGGCGGGCCTTTTTGTTCAGCGCGCGAAGGTGTTTCATGACAGCGCCTTTCTTTCTGCGAATTTTTCCAAAAAACCTGGATTGTGAGCCGCGACCGCGCCGTAGATGCGCAGGCACTTGTCCGTCCAATCCCTTATCCAATCGCAATAGTGAAGGTTCGCGTGACCGGTGTCGCCGTAGCGGACAAAGGCCTCGTGGTGGCAGCCGCCGGCGCACAGCGGGCGCGCCCAGCAGGTCTGGCAATCGTATTTGGCGTTGATATGGCCCTTTGTGAGGAAGTCGCTCTGCTTGGCGCGGTCGAGGCCGGTATTCACATGCCCCAGCGTATGCGCGTCGGCGTCGGCGAAACGGTGGCACGGCGTGAGATCGCCCGACGGCCCGACCCCCAGGAGACCGAGGCCCGCGCCGCAGGGGTGGGACTTGTTCACGCCCTGGATCAGCTCGGAAAGCGTGTCGCTGACATTGGTGAAGCCGTGCATGCGGCCTTGCAAGGCATACTCCAGCCATTCGTCCGCCAGGGCATGAAATTGTGCGACCACCGAGTCCATGTCTTTGCCTGTTATGGCGTAGTCGGCCTCCGACGACGACGTGACCGGCGCGAACCCGACTTCATGGAAACCGATGTCGTCCTTGAGGTGACGATAGATGCGTACGACATCCGTCACGCCGTCCGTAAGAGTCACGCGCGCGGTGATGGCCCGGGTGCGATGGTTGGCGATGAGGTGGCGAATACGGGGTTCAACCACGGCATAGCTGCCTTTGCCGCTTTTGTAGACCCGGCGCTTGTCCTGCAGCTCGGCCGGACCGTCCATGCTCACCGTGACGCCAATCTCGTTCTCGGACAGAAACGCGACGATCGGCGGCGTCAGCAAGGTGGCGTTGGTGGTCAGGCTGAAATCCACCGTGCGCCCTTCGGCGGCGGTCTTCTCCTTGGCATAGGTGACGATGTCCTTCAGCAGCGGGAAGTTCATCAACGTTTCGCCGCCGAAGAAGGTGATGTGGATCGCCTTGCGGCCCGCGGATTGCTTCAGCAGAAAATCCACCGCGGCTTTGGCGGTGGCGAGGTCCATGTATTTCGGCTTGCCTTGCGGCGTTGCGATCTTGTCCTGACCGAACTCGTAACAATAGGTGCACGACAAGTTGCACTGATTGGTGATGTTCATCACGAGCGATTGCAACGGGAAGTCGTCGGGCGGGTTGGCGAGGGCCGTGGGCGCGATTTCGCCCGAGCCGATCACGCGCGCGCCGAACAACTCGCCGATCAACTCGTGTGCGTCGGGCGCCTCCATCCCCGCCGCCGCGAGTTCTTCCATCAGTTCCTGATGCGACGCGGTCCCTTTGCCGAGGCGGTCGATCACCCGCGCGGCCGGATCGTCGATCTCGAAAATGGCGCCGGCGGGAACGAGATAAAGGAAGCGCCTGTCCGACGAGGCGAATTGGTGAAACTCACCGCGCCGATAGCTGTGTTTGATCGTAACGTTCATCGGTTCACCTCGGGCTGATCCCAGCGCATGTAGGAGGGCACCGTCACGACGAGGCGGGAGCGTCCGCTCACCGCCTTCCCGTCCTTGTCCTTCTCGGTTTTGGCGGTGGCGACGACCCAGACGTCGCCGTAGTTGTTGCGTCCGAACTTGCGCTTGGGATTGGGTCCATGCAGCGCGGGCGTGAACAGGCCGCGCTGGTCCAATGCGCCCACGAAGTCACGATCGTCGTCGCCATAGACGGACAGGAATTCTTCAACCGACCAGCTGACGTCCACGGGCCCGATGGCGATATCGTCCGCCGTGTTGGCCTTCGCGTCCGGCCCGTTTTCGTAGCCGAGGGCCTCGAACTGTTGATAGCCCTTGGCAAAATTCCCGGCGCCGCCCAGGCGGGCCAGACCGGTTTCCGGAGTGACGACGATATTGTCGATTTTACGGTAAACGCCGAAGGCCTTCTCGACCACGGAGCCTCCGAGCGCGATGTCGCGTTTACCCGAAACAGCGGCGTCGTCGATGTCGACCTCGGCGACAAGATCCGTCGTCGTGCCGGATACGATGCGATTGACCGTCACGCCGGCGCCGAGATCAAGGTCCGCGGCGGCGAGGGCGGCGGGGAAATTAGCCCCTGAAATCTTCAGTTGCACGCCTTTGGCTCCGGCCTTGACCGTGGCCGGGCTCACCCCCAGCACGGCGGCCGCGGCGCCCGCCCGCTCCAGGCGCACATCGAATCCAAACTCGTTGTATTCACCCCAATACCAGCGCCCTTCCGCAAAAGACTGGTCGGGCGCGAACCACAGCGTTTCGCGCGTTTCGCTCATGGTGTCGTCCGGACGGTTGGGGGCGCTGTTGCCCTTGGAGCGTCCGCGCCAGGAATAGCCGGCGTAAACCAATCCGGTCCCCGAGCGCGTCATCTTCGCGCCGGTTGCGACGGACCGCAGATTCACCTCGGTGCGAAACTCATCAGGGATTTCGGTGGGCGAGATCGTCAGTTCCCCCACATATTTGCCCTGTCCGGGGACCTTGGCCGAGACGTACCACTTGCCGGCAATGCGCGGGGCGCGGATGCGCGAGCGCCAGGCGGTCCACTCCGGCGTGTGAAGCGGCGCCGCCTTCGCCAGATATTCAAGCGCGGCTTCGCCGGGACGCTTCGGCTTCGGGCCCCCCGTTTCGCCGGACGGTCCGGCGCCGCCGGGTGCGCCCCAGCGGATCGGCGTGCGGAAACCGGCATCGGCCTGCGCGAACATCGCGACATGCAGATTCTCCAGAAGCTTCCACTCGTTCTTCGTGCGGCGCCAGGACGTCGCGCGTCCGAATTCGTGGCAGCGTGAGCATGTGTCGCGCACGATCTCTTCCGGCAAATTGGGTTCATCAACGATACGCTTCTCCGGCACATACATCACCGGCTTGGCCTCTTCGGGGGCCAGGCCGTGATAGGTCGCGAGGTACTTCACGATGGCGCGGCCTTCTTCCGGTTCCAGCGCGACACCGTTGAGGCGCACCATGCGGCGGATGGCTTGCGCCCAGCCCTCGGGCGTTGTGCGCGACCAGGAAATGCGGGACATGTTTCCCTTGGCGTCGGCTTCGTGGCAGGCGCCGCACTTTTCGATCACAAGTTTGTCCGTGACCGGGATACCGGCTTCGGTTTCATCCTTTTTGACGGCGGCGTCGGCCGCCCCCGCGTCCGAGGTGAAAACGGCGACGCAAGACAGCGCGAAAAGACCGAAGCAGATTGCAACTTTGTTCATGCGAACCCCTACATCCCCAGGCCTGCCCGCAATCAGGCCAGCATATCCCGCACTGCGCCCGGCGGGAGACACATAATTCAGTTGAGCGGTCCCGACGCCTCCAGCCGCCGAGTCGGCGGGCCAGAACAAAGGTTGAGTGCCTTCGCGCCGACTCCGTACTCGGACGCCGCGAAACCGCAAGCGCCAGACTAGACCGAAATACCTTTCATGTTCCTGTCCCCAGCGCAGGCTGCAGAATTATGCGCGCGAGCAGTCCGCGGGCGTTTCCCGGCCGGCCGGTCATCTCGACGCGTCCGCCGATTTTCGTGACCAATGTTTGCACGATGGCGAGCCCGAGGCCCGAGCCCGCGCGGTTGCTGTCGCGCTTGAGCCGCGCGAACCGCCGGAAGACTTCTTTGCGTTCCTCCGCGCTCAGGCCGGGGCCGTCGTCTTCGACTTCCAGGCACGGCGCGCCCGCGCAGCGCGTCACCCGCACCGTCACGCGGCCGCCCTCGGCATTGTAGCGAATGGCGTTGTCGATCACGTTCGTCGCGACCTCTTCGAGAATGAACGCTTCCGCCAAAGCCATCACTTTCTCCGCTTCGATCGATTCGAAACTGATGTCGATCTTGGCGGCGACGGCATGCGGCGCGCGTTCGGCCGTCAGGTTTTGCGCCAGCGTGGTGAGATCGACCGTCGACAACGGCAGGGGCGCGCCGTGCTCCTCCGCGCGCGCCAGCGAAAGCAGCTGGGTCAAAAGCCGCTCCAATCTTGTCGCGGCGGCTTCCACTTCCTGCAGATGCTCGGTCGCGCCCGCTCCGGCGGCTCTACCGCGCAGCGCCAGGGCGAGATGGGTTTTCAACGCCGTGAGCGGTGTGCGCATCTGGTGCGAGGCATCGGCCGTGAAACGCCGCATGCTCGCCGTGGAGGCCTCCAACTGCTGAAGCAAACTGTTGAAGGCGCCGACAAAAGGCTGAATTTCGCGCGGGGCTTGATGCAGCGAAAGCGGCGACAGGTCGATCCGGCCGGTCGTCGCGCGCGCCTCGATCTCCTCGCGCAGGCGCCGGAATGGCCGCAACCCCCACGCCACCGCCGGCCTGATGAGAACCGCCGTCGTGACGACCAATACGGCGCCGGACGCCAGCAGAATCGACGCAAACCGAAGCAGGAGCTGGTTGCGGCCGTTCATGGTTTCGGCGACCTGTACGATCACCGGCTGGTCGAGGCGCGGTAAACGCCGCGCGACCGCGGCCACGCGCACCTTGACGCCGCGAAACACGTCGTTGCGGAGCGCGGGGCGGTCCTCGTGCAGGCTCGCCGGATCCGGCATGTTGAGATCGGCATAACCGGTCAACAGCCGTTCGCCATGGCGAATGCTGTAATAGACATTGTCGCGGTCGGCGGTTTCCAACATTCCAAACGCCGCCGGCGGGAGATCGAGCGTGATTTCGCCGTTCTCGATGGCAAGCGTCTCGGCAATGGCGGACAGCGACCCTTCGAGCACGCGATCGCTTGTTTGTTCGGCCAGACGATGAACGAAAATGCCGCCGCCCACGATGAGCGCCAGGGCGATGCAGGCGAGGGGGCCGACGATGGCCATCAGAAGCCGCGTGCGCAGCGATCTGGTGCCCGCCGTTCCCAGCACTTTTAGGCCCTGTCGATCATGTATCCGACGCCGCGGATGGTGCGGATCGTGGGGCCTTGCGGCTCCAGCTTGCGGCGCAGGCGTCCGACATAAACTTCAAGCGCGTTCGGTCCGACCACCTCATCGTAGCCGAAAATCTGGCTTTCAATGCGTTCCCGCGGCGCGACCTTCCCGGCGCAACTCGCAAGGACCTCCAGCACCGCGAACTCGCGCCGCCGCAAGTCGATCAGCGCTCCATTCAGGTATGCAACGCCCGCGCAACGATCGACGGTGAGCGCCCCGATCGTGAGGGCCGGCTTCGGATCGCCGCTTCCCCGCCGGATCAGGGCGCGCACACGCGCCGCCAGTTCAGAAGGGTCGAAAGGCTTGAGGACGTAGTCATCCGCGCCCAGATCAAGGCCGGAAATTCTGTCGGCGATCGCGTCGCGCGCCGTAAGCATAAGGATAGGGGCCCGCGAGCCCCGCGCCCGCAATACCTTGAGAACCTCGAAACCGCTGACGCCGGGAAGATTCACATCGAGGAGGATCGTGCTGTAGGCGTGAGCCGACTCGATCTCCAAGGCGGTCTCGCCGTCTTGCGCGTAATCAGCCGCAAGGCCTTCCGCCTTCAGCGTCGCAATGACGCCGCGCGCCAAGGCGCGATCATCCTCCACCACGAGAATACGCATCTTGGACGCTTTCCCCCCTCGCCCACGATAGATACCGTGACAGCTAAACGACAGGTTTGCCGCTTAAGCTACTGTATTAGAGTAGGTGACCGGGAGGCCATCAGCAATGCTTTCGCGGCGACACCTGATTGCCATGGCGGGCGCGCTCGCCGTTTCCCCGGCTGCGGATGCCGCGGAGTCGCGGAATCGCTCCGGCTACCCGCGCTCGTACGACCGGCTTATCGAAGAAGCGCGCCGGGAAAAGACGTTCGTCATCTACACGACGATGTTCCCCATCGACCTTCGCGACGCGTTTGCCGATTTCCGCGCCGTTTATCCCTTTATCAAGATCGAATATGTGCTGCTGGCGGCCGGCCAGACCATGCGCCGTGTGGTGGCGGAATCGGCGCAGCGCAAAGGCACGGCCGATCTCGTGTGGCTTCACAGCATGGACGAGTCGGTGAAGCTCATCAATGACGGCTACGCACAGGCCTACAATTCTCCGGAAAAGCCGGGGCTGCCCGATTGGGCGGTATGGCGGAACGAAGGTTGGGCGATCACGGCCGAGCCTGCCGTGATCGTATATAACAAGGACCTCGTTCCCGCCGCCGACGTTCCAAAGTCGCGCGACGATTTTGAAAAGCTGCTGCGCCGCAAAACGGCTTATTACAGCGGCAAGGTCGGCACATATAACGCCGCCACCGGTGGCGTAGGATTTCGCTTTTTCTCCGAAGACATCAGGGTTAACCGCGACACTTGGTCCTTGATTCAAGCGATCGCCGACTGTGACCCGACGTTGTATCCGTCCAGCGAACAGATGGTGAATGCGGTCAAATCCGGCAAACTCGCCATTGCCTACAACGTGCTCGGCACGCACGCCTTCGAAGGTGCGAAAGAACAAGAATCGCTCGGGGTGGTTCTGCCGTCCGAGTACACGCAGATGAATTCCAACATCGCTTTTATACCGAAGGAAGCGTTGCATCCGTCTACCGCGCGCTTATTCCTTGATTACGTCTTGTCGGAACGAGGCCAACGTATCTTTACACGGCGCTCGTATACGCCCGTGAATATGAAGGTGCTGGAGACGAGCGATGTCCCGCACCCGGAGGCACACTTGATTCATGCGGTGCGGATGGGGCCGGGCGCGCTTGCGACCGTGGATGTCATCAGCCGCTCCAAGTTTGCCGACCGCTGGTCGCGCATCAGGCGCGCGGCGACCCTCGCGCCGTCTCGGCCGCCTGACGTCATGCCGTAGCGCCGGCCGCGCTGCGACGTTGCTCAAGCGTTGCTGAAATTGATTGAGCGGCCGTTCAGGTTATTCAAAAAAAACATAAGCGACAGGCGGATGACAGCTTGTCTGTTTAGCCTTCCAGGCTGCGTGGATGCGACATGTGCCGGTTTGCGCGCGCTGGTCTGGCGCTCGCTTTGCGATGGCATGGGTCTTGTGATCCACGGCATTTTAGGGGGGCTAAGTGACCAACACTCAAATCATGTCTGCGCGTTCTCGAATCAAATGGAACGCTCTTGCGACCGTCAGTGCGACGGCAATGATTCTCGCGGCCGCATCGCAAGCTCAGGCGCAAACCGTGCCGGCGGCGGAGGCCGCCGATGAAATCATAGTGACCGGTACGCGCGTGGTGCGCGATGGATACGAGGCGCCGACGCCGATCACCGTGGTGGGCGTCGAGGAGTTGCAGGATGCCGGCACGTCGAACGTCGCCGACTACGTCAACACCCTGCCGGCCTTCGTCGGGAGCCGCATGCCCACCAATACGAGCTCGACCATGAGTTCCGGGGGCTCGGGGATCAACGCCATCAATTTGCGCAGCCTTGGACTGAACCGAACGCTGGTCCTGATCGACGGACAACGTTCCGTCGGGTCGAGTTCCGACGGCCTTGTCGACATCAACACCATTCCACAGGCGCTTGTCGCGCGTCTCGATGTTGTCACGGGCGGCGCCTCGGCGGCTTACGGCTCGGACGCGGTCGCGGGCGTCGTCAATTTTATTTTGGACCGCGAGTTCACGGGGCTCAAAGGGCAGGTCGCCGGCGACGTGACGACCTATGGCGACAATGAGTCATGGGATACGTCCCTGACGTATGGAACGCCGTTCGCGTCCGGCCGGGGTCACTTTCTCTTCTCTGCCTCGGTCAATGACGTTGCCGGCGTACGGCTCAATCGGCGCGGGTACAATCTTGCCGGCTGGCAAATTGTCGTGAATCCCGCCTACGGCACGAACGCGGCCCTTGGACAGTCCACTTCCGTTCCGCAGAATATCGTGCGCGACCAGTCGAGTGTCGCGTTCGCGACGGTGGGCGGCATTATCACCAATACCGGCCTCGCCGGCACGGCGTTCGGCGAAGGGGGACGCGCCTATCCATTCCCGTACGGGCCGATTGTCTCGAACCCGGTCATGGTCGGCGGCGGGTGGCAGACAGCCACCACGCGCGGCTCACGCGTCGGGCCAAGTTTGACCTCGCAGATGGAAACACAGAACGTCTTCCTCCGCACCAGCTACGACCTGTCCGACGCGGTAACCGTATTCGCGCAGGCGAGTTGGACGCACAACCAGAATCGCAACTGGTGCTGTACCCGCCAGGACACCGCCAGCCTCAATATCCGCACCGACAATGCCTTTATCCCTTCGGACGTGCTGGCGCGCGCCAATGCGCTCGGCATCACTCAATTCACCATGGGAAGTTTGCACGGTGATACCCGGCAGTCGGGCGCATTCAACGACCGCCGCGTTCAGCGATATGTCGTCGGCGCGAATGGCGCATTCGACGCCATGGGTTCCAGTTGGACCTGGGATGCCTACTATCAAAAAGGCATCGCGCACCTTCATCAGGAAACGTTTGACGTTGTAAAGCGCTCCGCCTTCAACAAAGCGCTCGACAACATCCGCTCACCGGTCACGGGTCTGCCTGTTTGCCGTGTGAATGCGGATGCGGACCCGACCAACGACGATCGTCTTTGCGTGCCGTACAATATCTTCGGCACCGGCGTGAATTCGCCGGAAGCCATCGACTACCTGCATGGCAACGGCGAGCGCGATTTCCGTACTGAATCTCCTTCTCAGGACGTGATGGCGGCCTCGGTCTCGGGCGAGCCGTTCGAACTCTGGGCCGGAGCGGTCTCTCTCGCTTTCGGTGTCGAACATCGCAAGGAGAAGATCAAAGGCGTGAACGATCCGGTCTCCGCGGCCTTCGACTGGAATTTCGGGAATTACCAGGTCTTCCGCGCCAAATTGAATGTTACCGAGGCGTTCGTGGAAACGGTCGTTCCGCTCGCCGTTGACGAGCCTTTCGCGAAAACACTTGAATTCAATGGCGCTATCCGCGCCACCGACTACAGCGCGTCCGGTTACGTCACCACCTGGAAGTTGGGGCTCACCTGGGCGCCGGTCGATGACATCCGCTTCCGTTTGACACGCTCCCGCGACATTCGCGCTCCCAACCTGCAGGATCTCTACAACACCGGCACCAGCGGTTTCCCGGGCTATCTCAACCCCTTCCGCACCGATCCCGTGACGGGGGCCGCGATCAGCGAACTCGGCCGCTCACGCACGCTGGGCAATCCCAACTTGCGCCCGGAAAAATCCGATATGACGGGTATCGGCGCCGTCATTCAGCCCTCATTCCTGCCGGGCTTCAATACCTCGGTCGACTATTGGAACCTCAACATCAAGGACGCGCTGGGATCCCTCAGCACGCAGCAGATCATCGACCAGTGCTTTACGACGCAGAACCCGCAGATCTGCGGCTCGCTCGACTTCAACGCCGACCGTACCATTTCACTCATTCGCGTGACCCCGTTCAACCTGGTCAACCAGGTCGCGCGTGGTATCGACATTGAGGCGGGATACACGATCCCGGCCGATACGTTGATTTCTTCAATGGCGGGCAACTTGAGCGTCCGTTTCATGGCGACGCACTTTATCAAGCGCTATGAGTCGAACGGTATCGGCGTACCTGTGGAATATGCCGGTCAAAACACGGTCGTGAACAATATCACCGCGCCGAACTGGAAGTATCGCGCGGCCATTGGCTACACCGGCGATACGTTTGACTTCAACGTTGCGGCGCGCGGCGTCAGCTCCGGCGTTTATCTGAATTCGAATATCGAATGCCAGACGGGCTGTCCGGTCTCGACGGTGGACCGCCGCACGGTGGATGAAAACGACATCGCCGGCGCCGTCTACTTCGACACCGCGGTGACATACAAATTTGGTGTCGGTGAAGACGTCAATATGGAAGCCTTTTTCAACGTTCAGAATGTCTTCGATAGAGACCCTGCAATCGTGGCGCCCGGACCTGGGGGCGATACGTGGGAGCGTTCTCCCATCAATGCGTCGCTCTATGACGTGATGGGCCGGACGTTCCGCGCAGGCCTGCGTTTCCGGATGTAAGGGCACTCCCCCCGCGGCGCGTTTTTTCCCACGCGCCGTATGCCGGGAAGGGGTGTAACCACGTTTTTGGTTACACCCCTTTTGCTTGGCGTGGATCTAGGCTGACAGTCAGGCGCCGCAACCGGGCGCAAGCTTCTAAAATTAGCCTCACGGCGAACAAAATAGCGGCCTTATCGCTCCTAATCGCCCTGCGATTGGCAAAATCTGCCACGCCGGAACGCGTATACTTCGAATTCCGGCCGGAATGGACGAGGCCGGGCCGTTCAGGGAGTTCAACATGAAGCGTATTTCGTTGGCCGCATCCGCGGCGCTCGTGGCCGCGATGGGCGGAGCCCCGGCCAGCCAGGCGGTGACCGCCGGCGACGCCGCAGCCGTCATCCAAAACGGCACCATCGGATACGTCCTTACCGAACGGCACTGGGCGGTTCTGCAGAGCGCCGACGGGAAAAAGGAATGCCCCAACGGCTACAACCTTGGTCCCCGCGAACAGTTCAAGCTTCTGTTCCCCGAAGACGGAACGAAGCGCACGATTATGCAAACCCACATCGCGCGTGAAGGCGAGACCTGGCATCCGTCGACTTCGAAAGAGCCTTATCCGTTTTACGAAGCGCAAGGTCCGATCGCCCTCGGCATGGACCTCGACGGCAAGATCGGCGCGGAAGACTTCACCAGCCCGGACGGCGAGAAGGGCGTGGATAACCAGCTCTACCGCGCCATCGGCTGCATCTCGAATTATCGCGGTCCGGAAGGCACCGCGTATCACTTCGAGAACAAGTTCATGCAGCAGTTCGCCTACAACCGCATCCTGGTGGAAATCACCGGGGTCGATAACCTCGTTAACGATGACGACGTGACGGTGAATACGTATCGCGGCTTGGACGACCTGCTCACGGACTCCACGGGCGAGCCGGTCTCGGGCGGATCGCAGCGCGTGGACCTGCGCTGGGGCAAGGATTTCCGCCAGACGTTTCACGGCAAGATCAAGGACGGCGTGCTGACGACCGACACCGCCGATTTCATTTTCCCGT
>JADZAK010000180.1 GCA_020852595.1 Rhodospirillaceae bacterium | reverse complement strand
GGCTGCTTGCTTTCGTGCTTTCGCTCGACGATCTGGTGATCGCGAGTTTCGTGTCGGGCCCGCAGTCAACCACCCTGCCGATGGTGGTGTTCTCCAGCGTGCGTCTCGGTGTAAGCCCGAAGATCAATGCGCTGGCGACAATTCTCATTGTGGCTACTTTCGCGCTTCTCGCCGCAGCAACGGTTTTAGCGCGAAGGCGCGCTTATAAATAGAAACGCCCCGCTTGGGGCGCGCGCGAAGGCGCGCTTATAAATAGAAACGCCCCGCTTGGGGCGAGGCGTTTAAGAGATCCTGTTTTTGCTCGTTCTGAACTTTGTTATCTCGTCTTCCTCCTATCGCTTTCCGTCGATCGAAACTTCGCCGCGTTCGATCTTTACGGTCGCATTTCCTTTGGCTTCGACGGACGTGGTTCCCGCGAGCACCACACAATCGCTGCAGATGTTCGCGATGTTTTGGCCCGCGCCTATTTTGATCGTCTCGCTTTTGCCGTCGCTGTGATTGATCGTGATCTCGTGCGGCATCCGATCCCGGTTCCGCACATCGACAGCTTGCGCCGCCGAAATGCTCACCGCCGTGACCGCTAAAATCACACCCCACAAGAGGTGAACGCGCCGCACCGGTGCCGGCTCCGTCTCGCCCTTAAGTCCCATTGTTTGCAGTGCAATATTTTCCATGGCTCAACAATCCGATCAAACGAATTTAAGCGCCTGGTATGTTCGATAATTTCGATATACCTCGTTAAACGGGCATCTTCATAAATATCTACTAAGTCTTTGCTAAATATATAAATTAAGAGCCATTATTCACGGATTTCAACGGGGTGACCCATGACGATTCTCCTCCACGAACTGGCGCTTGATCGCGGAATTTTGTCTTCTCCTTTCTGTTGGATGGTGCGGTTCGCTTTAGCTCATAAGGACCTCGCCTACGAAACGGCGGCCACCAGTTTCACGGGCATTTCCGCGATCGCCGGCGGCGGCCAGAAGATGGTTCCGGTGCTCGACGACGGCGGCAAGGTCATCGCCGACAGTTGGGCCATCGCCGAGCATCTCGAAACCGCCTACGCGGACCGGCCTTCGCTGTTCGGGGGTTTGCAGGGAAAGAGCTACGCCCGCTTCGTGCTCGCGACCTTCGGCGCCAACGTCCTGCGTCCCGCGATGCGCGTGGTGATGAACGAGGTGTTCAAGAAGGTGCAGCCGCAGGACCGCGAATATTATCACGCGAGCCGCAGCCAACGCATCGGCATGTCGATCGAGGAGTTCACCTCCGCGCCGATCACGGAACGCTTGGCCCAATTCCGCGCGGCGCTCGAGCCCGTGCGCGCCGTGGTGAAGGACCAGAAATTCCTCGCGGGTAATACACCGATGTACGTGGATTATATCCCCGCCGGCGTTCTGCTGTGGGCCCGCGCGGTTTCGCCGGAACAGGTGTTCGCGCAGGACGATCCCATCGTGCCGTGGTTTGAACGCATGCTCGCGCTGGATTCCCGGATCGCCAAGGACAGCACGCGGACCTGGGACGGCCCCTAGGTCTATCGGTGAAGAAGTTCCTTTCGCTTGTCTTCCGCTGCACGCCGGTCTGGGCGACGCGCTTCCTTTTACGCAACGTCAACACCACCTTCAGCATGGGCGTGGCCGGCGTCTTCTTCGCCGCCGACGGCACGGTGCTCGTGCAGCGGCATGTCTACCGGCACCGGTATCCCTGGGGATTGCCGGCGGGCTTCCTCGAGGCCGGTGAGGCGCCGGAAGACGGCGCGGTCCGTGAGCTCAAGGAAGAAGCCGGCCTCGACGGGCGTGCCGAACAGGTCATCGGTCTCTACCACATTCATCCCCGGCACCTGGAATTCGCGGTGAAAGGAACGGTGGATCGCACGCAACCTCCGCGTTTGAGCCATGAGATCTTTGAACTGGCTTTCGTTCCGCCCGATGCGTTGCCCGAAGCCATGCCGCCCGAGCAAAAGGCCATGGTTCGGCGGGCCGCCGGTAAAAACCTTGCGCTCCGGACAGGCCTCGATTAGGTAGCCCGTCATGGCAAAGATCAATGTAACGACCCGCGCCGGGAAGGCGATCGCGCTCGAGGGTAAGATCGGTCATACCCTCATGGAAAACCTGCGCGACAACGACCTCGATGTGGAAGCGGCGTGCGGCGGGTCCTGCTCCTGCGCGACCTGTCACGTCTTCATCGATAATGCGTGGCTGGACAAGCTGCCCAAGCGCACCGACGACGAATCCGAGCTGGTGGAACAGACCACCTTCTACAAAGGCAAGAATTCGCGTCTGTCCTGCCAGATCAAATTCACCGAAGCGCTCGACGGCGTTGTGCTGACGGTTGCGCCCGCCGAGTAGCTACTCGCCGCGCCAGCGGCGGTGCATCCACAGCCACTGGTCGGGCCGTTCGCGGATCCAGTCTTCGAGTTTGCCGTTGATCTGTTTCAGCGCGTTCAGCACATCGGCGTCGTGATCCTCCGTGGGTGCGAAGCGCCACGGCTTTTCGATGCTGACCTTGAACCGGGCGCCGCCGAGGCGGATCACGCGGATCGGAAACACCGGGCAGTCGAGACGCAGCGCGAAGCTTGCGATGGCCGGCGCCGTGGCGGCGGGGCGTCCGAAGAACGGCACGTCGATGCCTGAACTCAGCTTCTGATCGACCAGCATGACGACATGGCCGCCGTGCTTGAGATCGCTGAGCACGATGCGCGCGCCGGCGGGGCCTTTGGGGGCGAGGCCGGCAACGCCGCGCAAGCGCACTTCGGCGATCATCTCATCGACCAGCGGATTGTTCGCCTTGCGGTACACCGCCGTGATCGGCTTGGTGTGGATGCGAAGCGCGTCGAAGATCAGTTCCCAATTGCCGAGATGGCCCGTCATCAGCAGCGCCGGTTTGCCGTCGCGCGCGAGGGCCGCGAGGTCCTCGTGGCCTTCAATGACGACGCGGTCTTCCAGTTTCGGGATGACGGCGTATTCCATCATCGTGCGCCCGAAATTCTCCCACGCGCCGAGCAGCATCTTGTCCCGCGTGGGCCCATCGTGCTCGGGCAGAGAGCGTTGCATGTTTCGCGCTGCGGTCTTGTGCGCGCGGGTGAGGGGGCCGACGGTGCGGCCCAACCAGGCCCCGAAGCCTGAAACCGTATCCACCGGGAATAGCCTGAGCACCGCGAGCAGCGTGCGCGCGGCCGCCGCTTCCAGGCGGTAGCGGATGGGATGTTTTAATGGGGTCGACTGTTCGGACATTATGGGCGACTTATAACGTCTCTGAAGGTGCTGCGGGAGTTGGTAACGTGCGCCTGTTGCAAGTCCTCGCCGGCGGTCTGTACGGCGGGGCGGAACGGTTCTACGAGGATCTCGTCGTCGGTCTGGCAAAAGCCGGCCTCGATCAAGCCTGCGCCATCCGGCCCTTCCCCTTGCGCGCCGCGCGGCTCTCGGCCGCGGGGTGCCGGGTCAGCCAATACATGTTCGGCGGATTCTTCGACGTCGTGACCCGCATGAGGTTGGCCAAGCTCGCCAAGCTCGAAAACCCCGACGTCATCCTCGGCTGGATGAACCGCGCCTGCGCCATTCTGCCCGAGGGTCCGTGGGTGAACGTCGGACGCCTCGGCGGCTACTACAGCCTCAAGTACTACAGGCGCTGTCATCATCTCGTCTGCAACACGCCCGACATCCGCGACTACGTGATCCGCGAAGGCTGGCCGGTGGAGCGCGCGCACTACATCCCGAATTTCACGCCGGTGGAGGATGTTCCGCCCGTCGATCGCGCGGCGTTGGAGACGCCGAAGGACGCCAAGGTCCTTTTGATCCTTGCGCGTCTGCACAAGGTCAAGGGCATCGACGTGGCGATCCGGGCGCTGGCGTCGATTCCGGGTGCGATCTTGTGGATCGCCGGTGAAGGCGCGCTTGAGGACGATCTGCGTGAGCTGGCGGATCGGCAGGGCGTCGCGCATCGCGTGCGCTTCCTGGGCTGGCGGGATGATCGCTCGGCGCTTCTGAAGGCCGCCGATGTTTGCCTTGTGCCGTCCCGCTTCGAGCCCTTCGGGAACGTGGTGGTCAACGCCTGGGCGCATGGCGTTCCGCTCGTGGCCGCCGCCAGCGAGGGCCCCGGGTTCCTGGTGCACGAGGGCGATGACGGTTTGAAGGTGCCGGTCGAGGACGCGGCGGCCCTGGCGGAGGCGGTCAACAAGCTGCTCGCCGACAGCGCGCTTTCAGCCAAACTCAAGGCCGGCGGCTTCGAGCGGATCCGCAAGGAATTCTCCGAAGACGCCGTCGTCCGGCAATATATGGACCTTCTTTCGATGGTCAGGCGTTAAGTTTGCCGGGCTTTTAAAGACAGGGCATAGTGACGCCCGCATGCAGGTACAGGCCAAAACACAGAGCGGCGATACCCCCGAGGCGGACACCAAGCCGCAAGGGGAGGAGCGCGATCATCTTCTGCTGATCGCCGAGATGACCCGCGAGTTCGCCGCCGCCAACGACTACAAGGCCGTGGCCCATACGACGCTCGAGCGCATCACAAAGTACATGAGCGCCGAAGCGGCCTCGCTCTTCCTGCTCAGCGATTCCGGCGACACTCTGGTCTGCGTGGCCTGCTATGGGCCGGTGGACATCACGGGTCTTTCGATCCCCGCGGCGACCGGCGTGGTCGGCCGCAGCGTGATCTCGCGCAAAGGCCTTCTGGTGCGCGACGTTTCCCAGGACCGCGACTTCGGCGCGGCTGTGGATGCGAAGACCGGTTTCACCACCCGCTCATTGCTCGTCGCGCCCCTGGCCATCGGCAAGGAATGCCTGGGCGCCATCGAGATCATCAACCGCACGACCGGGGACGGTCTGTTCAGCGACGAGGACATGATGCTCCTCGAAACCCTGGCCCGCGCGGCGGCCCTCGCGATCAACAACTTCCGCCTCACGCATAAGATCGTCCAGCAGGAACGCGACCGGCACGAGCTTGAACTCGCCGCCGAGATCCAGCGCGACCTTCTGCCGCAGGCGTCCACGCGCGACTTCCCGATCCACGGGATCAACATTCCCGCGCGCTCCGTCTCGGGCGACTTCTTCGACATCATCACGCTGCCGGACGGCCGGATCTGGTTCAACGTGGCCGACGTTTCGGGCAAGGGCATGAACGCGGCCCTGCTCATGGCCAAGACCTCGAGCCTGTTCCGCTGCCTGGCCAAGAGCGCGGAGAATCCGGGCCAGCTTCTTTCGGCCATCAACAACGAGCTTTGCGAGACCAACTCGCATGGCATGTTCGTCACCATGGTGGGCGGCCTGTTCGATCCCGCCATCGGCATGGTGCGCCTCGCCAACGCCGGCCACGAACCGCCGCTGCTCTTCGACGCGCGGACCGAGCGCTTCACCGCCGTGCCCGCCGATGCGCCGCCCTTGGGGATCGCGCCCGACATCGCCGGCGCCGACGGCTTTCCGGTGCGTGAAATCTACCTCGCCGGCGGCACGCTCTATGTGTTCACCGACGGCCTGACGGAAGCGACCACCTTCGGCGGGGGCATGCTGGGGATCGACGGCGTGCGCGCCCTGATCCGCGATCACGCCGACCAATCCCCGGACCTGCGCCTGAAAAACATCGCCGGGGCCGTCAAATTACCGGGCCAGTCGCTGCGCGACGATCTCACGCTGCTGGTGGCCGAGGACATGGCCATCGCGCCGATGGGCGCGAAGCCGCCCGCGGGCTCGCTGGATACGCCGGCCGACGAGCAGATTTTGCGTATCCGCGTTCCGGGCCGCGCCGACCGCCTGAAACTGATTCGCGCCGCGACCGAACAGGCCGCGAAGTTCGTCGACGCGCCCGAAGCCTGGAGCTTCGATCTCAAGATGGCCGTGGACGAGGCCTGCCAGAACATCGTGCGGCACGCCTACAAGAACAGCGCCGAAGCCGGCGATATCGTCATCGATTTCCGCCGCCGCGGCGGGCTCCTGGAAGTCGACATCATGGATTTCGCCGAGACGGTCGATCCCGAAACGATCCGGCCCCGCGACATCACCGAGGTCCGTCCCGGCGGATTGGGCGTTCACCTGATAAAATCGGTGTGCGACGAAGCTAAATTCCTCCCGCCGCCGCCCGGAGTCGGCAACTTATTTAAATTGACCAAACGCCTCCCACCCAAGGTACAGTAGCGCCGGGGAATCGTATTAAATGTCCTACGAAGTCAAAAATGTGAATGGAGCCGCCATCGTGGCGCTGACCGGCGATGTTGATCTGCAGACGTCGCCGCAGGTCCGTCAGAAGCTCCTTGAGAGCCTGGAGCAGTACAAGCGTATCGTTGTGGACCTCTCGGGGGTGACCTACATCGAGTCCTCGGGCGTGGCTTCGCTCGTCGAAGCGTTCCAGGTTTCGCGCAAGAAAGGTTCGGCCTTCTCGCTCGCCAACGTTTCGTCGGCGGCCATGCGCGTGCTCTCGCTCGCCCGGCTCGACAAGGTTTTCACCATCCACCCGTCCGTCGAAGCCGCGCTCGCGCAGGGGTAATCCATGTCCGAGGCCGGGGATCGCGCAATACCGACGAGGATTGCAGAGTCCCTCGACCGCTTGGGCCGGGCCGCCGTCGGCGGCATCGCCGAGATCGGCCTCGGGGCCGTGCTTCTCTACCAAAGCGTCTACTGGATCGTGCTGGGCCGCCGCCGCGAACAACCGGTGCGCATCGCCGCGACCTTCGAGCGCTGCATGGAAGTGGGCATCCGCGCGCTTCCCATCGTTACAATGATGTCCCTGACCATCGGCATCATGCTCGCCATTCAAGGTATCTATACCTTGCGCGTCTTCGGCGCCGAGGAGCAGGTGACGATCGGCGTGGGCATCTCGGTCGTGCGCGAGTTCGGCCCGCTCATCACCGGCATCCTCGTGGCGGGCCGCACCGGTTCGTCCCTCGCGGCCCGCATCGGGACCATGCGCATCAGCCAGGAAGTGGACGCGCTCGAGGTCATGGGCATCGATCCGGTGCGCTTCCTCGTGGCCCCCGCGCTCATCGCCATGGTCGTGATGGTGCCGCTGCTCGCGCTCTGGGCCGACCTTCTGATGCTGATCGGCGCCGGCTGGTATGTTTCGGTGGATATGGGCATGAGCTTCGCCGCCTATACCCAGCGCATCATCGACATCGTCGAGGTCGATGACCTGATGCACGGCCTCTATAAGTCCATGCTGTTCTCCGTGCTGATCACCCTCGTCGGCGTGATCAACGGCGCCAACGTCAAGGGCGGCGCCGAGGGCGTCGGGCGCATGACCACCCGCTCGGTGGTGCTGTCCATCAGCGCGATCATCGTCACCGACATGATCTTCGCTTTCATCACGACGCGCTCATGAGTCACGCCGCCGAAAAACGCGACGACCGCCCGCGGCCCGATCTTTCCGGCGCGCCGAACGTCATCGAGGTGAAAAAGCTCGTCACCCACTACGGCACGCGCAAGATCCTGAAAGACATCGACTTCAGCGTCCGTGAAGGCGAGATCATGGTGATCATGGGCGGCTCGGGCTCGGGCAAGTCCACGCTGCTGAACGCGCTGCTCGGCCTTCTGCGGCCGACCAGGGGTTCGATCCAGATCCTCGGCGAGGACCTGACCCGGATCTCGGAGGTTGAAAAGACGCTTCTGCGCCGGAAGATCGGCGTGGCGTTCCAGGGCGGGGCCCTGTTCGGCTCGCTGAACGTGCTTGAAAACATCATGTTGCCCTTGCGCGAGCACACCAAGCTCGACGTCAACACGATGCGCATCATGGCCCGCCTCAAGATGCAGGTGGTCAGCCTCGCCGGTTTCGAACATCTCAATCCGTCGGAACTTTCGGGCGGGATGATCAAACGCGCAGCTTTCGCGCGGGCCGTGGTCATGGACCCGCGGATATTGTTTTGTGACGAACCTTCCGCCGGCCTCGACCCCATCGTGGCGGCCGCCATCGATGAGCTGATCTTGAACCTGCGCGACGCCATGGGCATGTCCGTGGTGGTCGTGACCCATGAGCTCGAGAGCGCCTTCCGGATCGCCGACCGCATCTGTGTGCTGGATAAGGGCGATATTCTGATGACAGGCACGGTGGATGAGATACGATCCAGCAAGAACGAGCGTATTCAGAATCTGCTGAACCGGCGGACCGAAACCGAAACGCTGGATCCCGAGGAATATCTGAGGCGCCTGACGGCGGCGAACGACTAGGGGATCGCCGAGGGGAAGATGCAAGACAGCCGGATCAATTATGTCGTGGTGGGTGCGTTCGTCACAGCGATGCTGGCGGCGTTCGTGGTCATCATTTCCGTGCTGGCCGGCACGTCGGGCGATACCGACGAATATTATACGGTCTACGACAACGTCGGCGGCGTGAAGCTCGGCACCCTGGTCTTTTACGAAGGCTATCAGGTCGGCCAGGTGGACGAAGTGCAGCCCATGGGCGAGGGCGCCCAGGTGCGCTTCAAGGTCATCATGGCCGTTCAGGAAGGCTGGAAGATCCCGAAAGACAGCATCGCCCGCGCGCAGGTCTCGGGCCTTCTCTCGGCCATCGCCATCGACATCCAGGGCGGCGCCAGCGCCGAAATCCTCAAGCCCGGCGCCGAGATCGAAGGCGTCGAAGGCACCAACATCTTCGCGACCCTGGCGGACATCAGTTCGGAATTCAGCGACCTCTCGGCCAACTCCATCAAGCCGCTCGTTGCCAGCCTGAACAAGTACGTGAACGAGTTCGGCGCCACGACGATGGACCATCTGCCGGCGCTGATGAGCAATCTCGAGAAGCTGAGCGCGACTCTCGAGCGCACCTCGGGCATCGTCGAAAAAGATCTCCTGAAGCCGGAGAACCGCGAACAGTTCGACGCGATCCTCGCCAACCTCACGCAGGTCTCGGGCGATCTGAAAGAGACGAGCGCGCTCCTCAACAAATCCATCACCAACGTCAACGCGATGGTCGAGAACAACCAGGGCAACGTGAACGAGGCGATGCGGAACCTGCGCTATACCCTCGACACCTTCTCGCGCTACGTGGACGACATCTCGCAGAACATCGATGCGACCGCGCGCAACATGAGCGAGTTCAGCCGCTCGATCCGCGCCAATCCGGGCGTGCTGCTGTCGGGTAAGGATGCGCCCGATCCGCCGCAAGGAGCCCCGAAATGAAGCGGCGTCTTGTCCTCGCGGGCCTCGCGGCCGGCGCGCTCGCGGCGTGCGCGGGCGATCCGCCGCCGCCGGAAACCTTCTACCGTCTCGGTACGCCGGCCCCGGTGCAGGCCCTCGCGGGCGGCCCGATCAAGGGCATCGTCGATGTGTCCCAGGTGCGCACCCAGGGCGTCGTGGGCGGCCGTGCGATCCTGTACCGCAGCGCGCCCGACCAGGTGATCGCCTACCACTATCATGCGTGGCAGGAGCCGACCGGCGTGATGATGCAGCGGGCCTTGCTCGATGCGCTGCGCGCCGCGCAGGCCTTCGAAACCGTGGCCACGCCGGAGATGCGGCTCGAGCGCAACTTCGAACTGCAGGGCGATCTGCTCACCCTTGAACACGTCCTTGCGGGCGCCGGCGGCCGTGTGGTGGTCGAGATCGAGATCACCTTGCGCCGGATCGCGGGCAACCAACCGCTGCTGATGAAGACCTACCGGGCCGAGGAGCCCGCCGGGGCCACGGTGGCCTCGACCATCCCGGCCTTCACCCGCGCGGTCGACAAGATCACCGCCGGCCTCCTGGCCGACCTCGCGGCCCTGCCGAAGTAAGCCCCTCACCCCAGCCCTCTCCCGCAGGGCGGGAGAGGGTGCCGAGCGGAGCGAGGCGGTGAGGGTGGCGATCCAAACGCGGCCCCCAAAAAAGCTCACAAAACCTCAGCAAATGGGCTATTTCCGGCGGGTTGCCGGGGTCCGGCCCCCCGCGTAGTATCCGCGCGTTCTCGGTATGGAGCTTTGCCTTTTGCGTTATGTGAGCACCCGCGGGCGTGCGCCCGCGCTCGGTTTTGACGATGTCCTTCTGGCCGGCCTCGCCGCGGACGGCGGCCTTTATGTGCCCGAGACCTGGCCACAGTTTTCCGCCGACGATCTCAAATCCTTCGCGGGCCTCGATTACCCGCGCCTGGCCGCGCGCGTCATGGCGCCCTTCGTCAAAGGCTCGGTCATCGAACACAAGCTCGAGGACCTGACGCGCCGGGCTTACAGCGCCTTCGCACATACGGCCGTGGCGCCGATGATCCAGACCGCGGCCAACGAATGGCTGCTCGAGCTGTTCCATGGGCCCACTCTCGCGTTCAAGGACTTCGCCCTGCAGTGCGTCGGACTGATGTTCGACGAAGTGCTCAAGGCCAGGGGCGCGCGCATCACCATCGTCGGCGCCACCTCGGGCGACACGGGGTCCGCGGCGATCGAAGCCACCAAGAACAGGGACGCCATCAACACCTTCATCCTGCATCCGGCGGGCCGAACCTCGGAAGTGCAGCGCCGCCAGATGACCACGGTGGATGCGAAAAACGTCCATAATATCGCGGTCGAAGGCACCTTCGACGATTGCCAGAACATGGTGAAGGCGCTGTTCGCCGATACCAAGTTCCGCGACGACGTCCACCTCTCGGCGGTGAACTCGATCAACTGGGCCAGAATTATGGCTCAGGTTGTGTACTACGTGTGGGCCGCCGTGCATGTGGGTTCGCCTCACCGCAAAGTCACCTTCGCCGTGCCGACGGGGAACTTCGGCAACGTGTTCGCCGGTTTCGTGGCGAGCAAGATGGGCCTGCCGGTGGAGCGTTTCGTCGTGGGCTCGAACGCCAACGACATCCTCACGCGCTATTTTGAAACCGGCTCCATGACCGCCGCCGGCGTGGTGCCGACCTTGAGCCCGTCGATGGACATCCAGATCTCGTCCAACTTCGAACGCCTTTTGTTCGAAGCCGTGGGCCGCGACGGCGCCGCCGTTTCGCGCCACATGGATCAGTTCAAGCAGAGCGGCAGCTACACCGTGGACGCCAAAGCCCACGCCCTCCTGCTTTCGCAGTTCGCGGGCCAGCGCCTGGATGATGCCGGCACGCTGAAGTTCATCGGCGAGGTCTATAAGGCGAGCGGTTATGTGCTCGATCCGCACTCCGCGGTTGGCCTGTACGCGGCCCGCAACGCCGGGCTCGAGTCGGCCGTCCCCCGGATTGCCCTGGCCACCGCCCATCCGGCCAAGTTCCCGGACGCGGTCGAAAAGGCAACCGGAACAAGGCCTTCCATGCCGCCGGCCCTGGCCGACCTGTTCCATCGCCGCGAGCACTTTACAACGCTTCCAAATGACCTAGATCAGTTGCGGCGTTTGATCCGCGAACGCATTTCCCACTGATCTTTCTTTAGGTCCGAATGTCCGTACAGGTCTCCACTCTCTCCAACGGTCTGCGTGTCGTGACCGACCGCATGTCGTCCGTCGAGACGATTGCCGTTGGTGTATGGGTGGCCGCGGGCACACGCCATGAGACCGCCGATGTGAACGGCATCTCGCACCTCCTCGAGCATATGGCGTTCAAAGGCACCGCGCGCCGCTCGGCGCAAGCCATCGCCGAAGAGATGGACAACGTGGGCGGGCAGCTCAACGCCTACACCAGCCGCGACCACACGGCCTATTTCGCCAAGGTGCTGAAGGAGAATCTCCCGCTCGCGGTCGATATCCTTTCGGACATTCTTCTGAACTCCACCATGGACGCCGAGGAACTCGCGCGCGAACAGCATGTGGTGGTGCAGGAGATCTATCAGGCCGACGATACGCCCGACGACATCATCTTCGATCATCACCAGGCGACCGCGTTCCCCAATCAGCCGATGGGCTGGCCGGTGCTCGGCAAAGAACCGATCGTGCGTTCGATCACCTCGGACCGCCTGAAGGCCTACATGGCCGGCAACTATGCCGCCGACAGCATGGTGGTCTCGGCCGCCGGCAACGTGGACCACGACGTCTTCGTGGCCCTGATCGAAAAGGCCTTCGGCTCGCTGCCCGAACATTCCGCCGTGAGCGAAGTGCCGAGCCTCTACAACGGCGGCGACTACCGCGAGAAACGCAAACTCGAGCAGGTCCATCTCGTGCTCGGGTTCAGCGGCCTCGCCTACGACGATCCGGATTTCTACAATCTCGGCGCGCTCTCCACGCTGCTCGGCGAAGGCATGTCCTCGCGCCTGTTTCAGGAGATCCGCGAGAAGCGCGGCCTTGCCTATACGGTCTACTCGAACACCCAGTCGTTCTCGGACTGCGGCATCTTCTCGATCTACATGGGCACGGGCCGCGCCGATGTGCCCAAGCTGATCCCGGTGCTGTGCGACGAGATCAAGAAGATCCACGGCGGCGTGACCCCGGATGAAGTGAAGCGCGCCCGCGCGCAGATCAAGTCGGGCCTGCTCATGTCCCTCGAAAGCCCGTCGAGCCGCTGCGGCCAGCGCGCGCGCCAAATCATGATCTATGGCCGTCCGCTCTCGACCGATGAGATCATCGCGAAGGTGGAAGCCGTCGACGCCGGCGGCATCACCCGCACGGCCGAACGCATCTTCTCAAGCGCCCCGACGATGGCGGCGCTGGGTGAGTTGAAGACGCTGGAAAGTTTGGATGCGATTAGAGCGCGGCTGAACTAGGACATTCTGACCGCGCTTATCAAGGAAGCGCGTCGAACATCCATTCGCCGAAATCGGCGCGAGCACTCACCTGGTCGTCAGTTAAGACAAGATGTCCGTCTTTGATCTGGTCAGCTCGTTCGAAATAGAAGCGTGGCGTGCCGGTACCGTTCCGAATGGCGATAAATAGATAGGTCGTATTGCGTGGAAGCGTAACTGCTCCAAATTCGTCGGTAAAATCGCCGCTTTCGCTATCTCCCAGCGCTGCAGATATTTCTTGGCTCAAATTCTTGCGGAGAGTTTGAAGTTCCGCCGAGGCCACGCTTTCCTCAATCCGTGATACTTCTTCGCTGATGCTGGAAACCTCTGCCCCTAACTCTACGGCGCGCTCCGCCAACTTCTTGATCTCAGCATCGTTTGCCCTTTTGTCGGCGGCTTCCAGTCCCTCTTTCCAGGCACGCGTATATTGTTGTTCCGCTAATGCCAAACGCGCGCGAGCGGCTTTCGCTTTAGCGCCAGCGTCGAGATTTTCTGCAAGGGCACTCGCGACTACGGCTTTTGATTCAGACTCGAACGTGTCCCTAACGGATGCGAGTTGAATGGTTAGGCGATCATTGAAGAATTGAATATGCTCCCGGACCGCCACCAAGGATGTGCCGTTAGCTTGTTTTAGAGAAATCTGAATCTTTGTGGGCTTTGTCCAGGCGAGAAAAATTTGGATTCCAACGATAGCTACGATCGCAATCGCCCAAGCGATGTTCTTTTTCATTTTGCCCCCTGTCCGGCCCTCAAGTGTATTCGAAGCCAATAGTCGGCGGGAATGGGTGCAGTGGAGCTAGGGGTGACCCAGAAATCAAAAAGCTGCGGGCCAGCTCCGTTCCCGAGCCGGCTCGCACATCCCATCACTCAAGCGTTTGTTATTGGCTACGCGTGTCCGGCTTCGCTGGACAGGCGGTGCGGGGCGATGCCGAGACGGGCGAGCGCCGATTCCCACTTGTGGTCGTAGCCTTCGGAGAACAGCAGGCCCGCGTCCGACGGCACGCTCAACCAGGCGTTACGCTTGATCTCCTCATCGAGCTGGTTGGGACCCCAGCCGGAATAGCCGAGGGCCATCAGGTTCCGGTGCGGACCATAACCTTCGGCGATGTCTTTCAGGATTTCGGTCGTCGCGGACAGGGCGATGTCCTCGTTTACGACAACGGTGCCGTTCTTCTGGTAGTCGGAAGAGTGCAGGACGAAGCCGCGCTGCACTTCCACCGGGCCGCCGCGATGCACATGGATCTGCGAGCAGTTGGTCGAGCGCGCCGTGATTTTCAACTGGCCGAGGATGTCGGTGAAGCGAAGGTCGTTCAGCGGCTTGTTGACGATCAGGCCCATCGCGCCTTCCGAAGAATGGGCGCAGACGTAGATCACGGTGCGGTGAAAGCGGGGGTCGGCCATCGTCGGCATCGCGACGAGCAACTGGCCGGTCAGATAACCTTCGGTCTGTAACATTGCTCTACCCATGGCGTCCTCTAACTCATGCATCTTACGAGTCCTAACGCAGAGATGGGGTCTCGGTTCGCATCCTCAAGCAGTGCCGATATTTTACCTTAATTGGTGCGCGTTTTGTTCAGGAGATTTGTGAGCGGCTTGTAAAATAGCCGGACTTAAGCGCGGAATTTCTCCGCTTCCGCGCGCGCGAGCTCGTCGACGCGCTCGTTTTCGACGTGACCGGCGTGGCCTTTGACCCACTTCCACGTCACATCGTGCCCCAATCTCGCCGCATCCAGCGTCTGCCACAGATCGGCGTTCTTCACGGGCTTTTTATCGGCCGTCTTCCAGCCCTTCTTCTTCCATCCGTGAATCCACTCGGTGGCGCCCTTCAGGACATATTGACTGTCGGTATGGATGACGACCGCACAACCGCGTGTGAGCTTCGACAGCCCCTGGATGACGGCCATCATCTCCATGCGGTTGTTGGTGGTCTGCGCCTCGCCGCCCGAGAACTCTTTCTCGGCGCCCTTGTAGCGCAGGATCGCCGCCCAGCCGCCGGGGCCTGGATTGCCCAGGCACGCGCCGTCGGTGAACATCTCGACCGTGTCGGGAGCCGGCGCCACCGGATCCTTGGACCGCATCAAACCAGCCCATACTCGCCGATACTTTTCACCTGCCGGTGAAAGTTCAGCTTATGCAGATATTCGCGCGGGTCCTTCGGTTTCACCAGCGCGCCGGGCGGCGTGTTCACCCAGTCATACAGGCGCGTGAGCATGAAGCGTAAGGCCGAACCGCGCGCGAACAGCGGCAGATGTTGCTTCTCGGCCTCGGACAGCGGGCGCACGGTTTCGTAGGACGACAGCATGCGCTTCGCCTTCGTGCTGTTGAATTCGCCGTTCGGCTCGAAGCACCAGGCGTTGAGGCAGATGGCGACGTCGTAGGCGAGGAAGTCGGTGCAGGCGAAATAGAAGTCGATCAAGCCTGAGCATTTGCCGTCGAGGAAGAAGACATTGTCCGGGAACAGATCGGCATGGATCACGCCCGAGGGACGATCGGGCGAAGACCGCAGCTTCGGCCAGGCGGCGCTCAAGGTTTCGAGCTCGCCGCGCATGAGGCCGGGCAGGGTGGGATCGAGCTTCGCCGCCGTGTCTTCGCTGATCTTGCCGACGAGGCTGCGCCAGCCTTCGACCGAGAGGTTGTTCGGCCGCGTGCCTTCGAACGAGAGCCCCGCGTTGTGCAGCTTGGCCATGGCGGCGCCGAGTTCGGCGCAATGTTCGGCGGTGATGCGCCGCGGCCAGATGCCGCGCAGGAAGGTGATGACGGCGCCCGGGCGGCCGGCGATGGTGCGCAGGGCCTGTCCGTCCCGGCCCTTGATCGGCACGGGGCAGGCCACGCAGCCCGCCTTGGCGAGATGCTCCATGAAGCCGAGGAAGAAAGGCAGGTCCGCCGGGTCCACGCGCTTCTCGTACAGCGTGAGGATGTAGGGGCCCCGGGTGGTCTCGATCAGGAAATTGGAGTTCTCGACCCCTTCGGCGATGCCCTTGCAGGCGACGATTTCGCCGATGTCATAGGCGGCTTCGAGCGCGGCCAGGTCGTCGTCGGAAACTTCGGTATAAACAGCCATATTTTGTTCGGATGGCCGGGGAAACGGGCCCCCGGGCGGACTACATTGCGGAAATTACGTTCTAAGGCGGGCCCATAGAATCACAAAACCGATGAAAAAGCGCATTTTTTTCGCGGCCGGCTATGCAATCTCTGGAGCTTGCGCCGGGGCCCCCGGCGTGCAAATTTCGCCCCACTTTTAAGGGTTAACGCATTCCCGGACTGGCTTCGCACGTATGCACATGTTTTCCGTTTCCCGCGCCCTGCTTTTCTCGGGCGCCGCGCTCGCGCTTCTCGCCGCCTGCACGCCGGACCGTACCGTTCCGCCATGCCCGAATGTGCGCGTCGACAGCGTGACGTCGAACCTGACCCAGTTCCGCGACGGTCCCGGCCGCGAAGTCGGCGACATCGCCTACCAGGCGGAAATCGTGAACTACAAGGGCACCTGCACCCAGGACCTCGACAAGAACAACGTCGAAGGCACCGCCGAGGTGGAGATGGAAATCGAGATGGCCATGGCGACCGGCCCGGCGTCCGCAAAAGGCGATGTGCCGCTTTATTATTTCGTCGCCATTCCGCAGCTGTTCCCGGATCCGTCGGGCAAGCAGATCTTCGAAGTCCGCCGGCCGAGCCCGGGCGGCGCCTCGAAGGTGGAACGCTGGACCGAGCATGTCACCTTGACCTTGCCGGTGACCAAGGCGCGTCCGTCCGCCGGCTATGACATCTATGTGGGCTTCCAGCTCACCGATGCGCAGCTCGCGTTCAACCGCACGCGCGTGAAGTAGCCGCGCGGGGTTTCCGCCGTCTTTTTTCTGCGACACTTGCGACAGCGACACTTTCCGGATTTTTGAAGCCGGCGAGGGGCTTAGCCGCCGTTCGCGGTTTTGCGACACTAAGCGACACTTTGCGACACTTTCGCGCCCGGGCGTATTTCAGCGCGCCGGGCCGCCGCGGCGTGGG
>JADZAK010000179.1 GCA_020852595.1 Rhodospirillaceae bacterium | reverse complement strand
CTGCGACAGCATTGGGATAAATATACGGAGAGTGGATAAGGCTCCGACCGTGCGGCAACGGTTCAACCGGCCGCAACGCCGTCATTTCTAATTCGAAGTCTTGTAAAACCTGAGGGTCTTTTGTCCCGCGCCGGTTCTTAAGAACCGTTGTCCCTGGATAGACGTAGGGATCGTCGAAAGCATCATAGCCGCTCGGGCTCACGTCGCAGCCTTGTCCCTATACGCTTTTAAAACCGCAGCACGGCGCTGCTCAGGGCTGAGCTTCCCGCGAACCAACGTGTCGATCCAAATTTACCGCAAAATAGATGTAAAAGCATAAAAGAGTTGACACACAATGATGACTATAAGCATCATTCGGCTCGGAGATTGAAGTGACGCATATTCTGAATATCCGAGCATTAAGACTTTCAGCCGGGCAAAAGCAGCGCGACCTCGCGGAAGCTTCTGGAATTAGCGTGAATACGCTAATGAGAGTTGAGAGGGGCCTAACCCCAATCACCGACGAGCTAAAAAAGCGCTTACTTTCCGCGCTCGAAGTAACCGATCTAGCGTTAGCTGAGCCTCTTCGCACAACGGAGTGCGGAGAAGGTTATGTGACTGCTCGTCCTACGACGGAAAAAATGCTGCCGCGTCAACGATCTCCGAGACCAGATCGAAAGTATGTCTATGATCTATTTTGCGGAGTAGGCGGCTTCTCAGCCGGCTTCGAAGATACAGGCCAATTCGAGGTTGTCGCAGGAATTGATCTGCTTGGTGATCGCCTTGAGACCTTTGCCAAAAACCATCAAACGGCCAATGGGTATGGCATCGATATTCGCAGCATTCGGATAGACGATCTGGCCAATTCGAACCCTCAGCCTTTCGTGATTGTTGGAGGTCCACCATGCCAAGGATTTTCATCAATTCGGCCATTTAGGAACGTCGATTGGAACGACCCTCGCAACAATCTAGCTGAGGAATTCTGCCGAATAGCGCAAGCGCTGCAGCCGGAGTGGATCGTATTTGAAAATGTAGTGGGACTCTTGACGCATGCATCTGGCAAGGCACTTTCGGCCATTATTGGTGCATTTGAAGAAATAGGTTACAGAACTGATGCTCGCTTGATGAATGGTGCGTTTTACGGCCTACCTCAACGGCGAGAGCGCGTGATTATTGTGGGAAGTCGTCGCAACAAGCGGTTCAAGTGGCCAACGCCAACCCACTATATAGATGCGCGCAGCATGGCTGGCGCGTCCAACCTATTAATAAAGCCTCCGCCAGGAATGCTTAGCGCCTCTCTCCCCCCCGCCATTACGGTGCAAGACGCAATAAGCGACCTGCCCCCTTTACACTCAGGTCAAGCAAGCACCGAATATCGCGCTTCAATTTCAACAACGGAATATCAAAAGTTCATTCGCAACAACTCAAATGAACTTACGCTCCACGAAGCCACCGCTCATTCAAAGAAGATGCTTGAAATCATCAAGCACGCGGGCCCGAATATTCACGCATTGCCCCCGGGTCTAGTTACTAGTGGATTCAGCTCTTGCTATAGTCGGTTGGCTGGCAATGAGCCGAGCGTAACTTTGACCGTAAATTTTGTGCACCCGGCATCCAATCGCTGCATTCATCCACAGCAAGATAGAGCACTTACGCCTCGCGAAGGTGCACGCCTTCAGGGTTTCTTTGATACTTTTAAATTCGCAGGAACCCGCGCTCAGATCGTAAAACAAATAGGAAACGCTGTTCCGCCAATCTTAGGTCGCAAAATCGCCGAAGCAATTTGCGAAAGCGACTAGCCGCCGCGTTCGACGAGGGAAACGTATTCTGAATACGCACGACCTTTTTTAGAGATTGGGGCAAATCTCAGATCAACGTACACAATTTTCAAAGCTTTCATGCCCTCTGAATTTACCACCGCCGTCTTTCCAGAATCTCCTGCGGTGTTGCTAATGTTGAAGTGATCTTCTTCTAGATAACCGCAGCGTAATTCCCATATAGCGGGGCGGACACCTCTATTTTTCTTATCAAACTGAAAACTGTCATCTTCATTACAGAGCACATATCGACATGTAATGTAGTATCCAGGCTTAGCTAGATGCCCTTTTGGCTTATTGCCCTCTAAAGCCATTTTGATTTCGATGTCAGGTCTAGCTTGCTTGTTTGTACTAAGTAGATCCGGATATTTGTGCGGTCCATTCCGGCGAAAATTACCGCGAGAATGCTGGGCAATCGCAGCACCAAAAATATTTCCAAGCATCGACGAGAGATTTGCTAGTTCGACGGTCTGGCTGAGTCGAAACACACCTGCGGATAAAAGCGTTTGATCAATACGATCAATTAAATCGTACGTCTGCTGAATCGCTTCACGTAGGACAACATGAGAGAGGCCGATTTCGTCAAGAAGCCGACCGTTTAGCATGTTACCTGCAATGGCGCGGGGCACTATTCAATTCCCTCCAGAAGGGCCGCAGGCTTTATGTGCAGAGCCTTAGCAACGCGGACGATATTGGCTAAACTAATATTTCTTTCACCCCTCTCCACACTTCCGATGTAAGTGCGATCTAGTGAACAAGCATGCGCTAAATCTTCTTGCGACATACGCAACTGAAGTCTGTGCACCCGGACAGCTTGTCCGAACGCCTTGAGTTGTTTTGATTTCGATTTTTTCATGAGTTCCCTTCGGACATCCGACATTGATGATGCACTTGAGTCTACGGACTATAGGTACCGAACTGTGGCACTAGACTGTGAAACAGACCCCATGACATCCAGCTCAGAGACATGTGCCTTGCTTTTAGTCCCTACTTAAGGTACACTCTTTCCTTGACCTAACCCGCTCCAGGAGCCTCCGGCCACGCGCACGCCTCGGCCACGTTCCCTCGGCAGCAGCGCCCCTCTCGGGCGAACACTCCAGCTTATTGCACCGGCGTCCCGAGCGGCCTTTGCCTCCTCGTCGGACCAACCATCTCTTCCCGCGCTGCACCTAAAGTGTCGCAAAGTGTCGCTTAGTGTCGCTTGCGCCACTTTTTGCCCCAACCCACTGTCTTCATTCACGAATTTTGAAAGTGTCGCTGTCGCAAGTGTCGCAACGCTTTTTATCCACAGACCTCCTGCCGCCGCGCGGCAGCGCTGCGGCGCATGAATTTCCCACCCCCTAACCCCTTGTTTCCGCCCGCGCCTTTGCTCGGTCCGCGCCTCCCCTCTATAAGGCAGGGGTCCGCGTCCCGGTTGGGTCCGCCCACGTCCGGGGTGGGCCCGCACGAGTCCTTATATGTAAGTGAGCTGCCATGAGTGCTTCCAAGTTCGTCCTCATCGATAACTACGACAGCTTCACCTACAACCTCTGGCACTTCCTGTCGGAGCTTGGGGCCGATCTCGCCGTCGTGCGCAACGATGCGGCCGGCGTCGAGGACGTGCTCGCCATGAAGCCCGCGGGCCTCGTGCTCTCGCCCGGCCCCTGCGATCCCGACCGCGCGGGCATCTGCGTGCCGCTCATCGCCGCCGCCGCCAAAGCGGGCATCCCGCTGTTCGGCGTCTGCCTCGGCCTCCAGTCGATTGGACAAGCTTTCGGCGGCAAGGTCGTGCGCGCGCCCGTGCCCATGCACGGCAAGGTCAGCCGCATCACCCACAGCGGCCACGCGATGTTCGCCGGCATCCCGCGCGAATTCTCCGCCACGCGCTATCACTCGCTGGTGGTCGATCGCCCCACGCTCCCCGCCGGTCTCGTCGTCACCGCCGAAAGCGCCGACGGTCTCATCATGGGCCTCGCGCACAAAACCCATCCCATCACCTCCGTCCAATTCCACCCCGAAAGCATCGCGTCGGAATACGGTCACCGCATCTTGCGCAACTTCCTCACCTCCACCGGCTTCGCGGCCAAGCCCGAGCCCGCGTTCAAGGTGGGTCGGGTGAGCGCGGCCATGAAGGCCGCTTCGTAGTATGTCGGACCTCAAGCCTTTCCTGGCGAAGGTCGCCGACGGCGCCGCGCTGTCTGAATCCGACGCCGAAGCCGCCTTCGAGGTCATCATGTCCGGCGGCGCCACCCACGCGCAGATGGGCGCGTTTTTGATGGCGCTGCGCGTGCGCGGCGAAACCGTGGCCGAGCTCACCGGCGGCGCGCGCATCCTGCGCGCCAAGGTCCTCAAAGTCGACGCGCCCCCCGGCGCCATCGACACCTGTGGCACCGGCGGCGACGGCGCCGGCACCTTCAACATCTCCACCGCGGTGTCCCTCGTGGTCGCGGCCTGCGGCGTCCCCGTTGCCAAACACGGCAACCGCGCGGTGAGTTCGAAGTCCGGCACCGCCGATGTGCTTGCCGCCCTCGGCGTCAATCTCGACGCCCCGCCGGACCTCGTCGCGCGCGCGCTGCGTGAAGCGGGCATCGGTTTCCTCTTCGCGCAAAAGCATCACACCGCCATGAGACATGTGGCGCCCGTGCGGGCCGAGCTCGGCCAGCGCACGCTGTTCAATCTCATCGGACCTCTTTCGAATCCGGCCGGCGCCAAGCGCCAGTTGATGGGCGTGTTCGCGCGGCGATGGATCGTGCCGCTGGCCGAAACCCTCGCCAACCTGGGCTCCGAGCGCGCCTGGGTCGTGCACGGCTCCGACGGCCTCGATGAAATCACCACGACGGGAACGTCTTTTATCGCCGAACTGAAGGGCGGAAAGGTTTCGACCTTCGAGCTCACCCCCGAAGACGCCGGCCTCAAGCGCGTGAAACCGGAAGAGCTCAAAGGCGGCGACGTGGACCACAACGCCGCGGCGCTGCGCACCCTCCTGCACGGACGCGGCGGAGCGTATCGAGATATAGTCACCTTGAACGCCGGCGCCGCCCTCGTCATCGCGGGCAAAGCCGCCGACTTGAAGGAAGGCGTCGCCATGGCCCTCGACGGCCTCATGAGCGGCCGCGCCAAAAAAGCGCTCGAAACTCTCGTCGCCATTACCAACGAAAAGGTGGCCGCTTGAGCGACGTATTGGAAAAGATCAACGGCATCAAACGCCAGGCCGTCGCCGAACGCAAAGAACGCGTCTCCCTCGCGGCGCTTGAAAGCCGGTTGAGCTCCGCGGCGCCGTCCCGCGGGTTTGCGAAGGCATTGGACACAAAGGTCGCGCGCGGCGAATACGCCCTTATCGCCGAAATCAAAAAAGCCTCGCCCTCGGCCGGCCTCATCCGCGCCGACTTCGACGCCGCCAAACTGGCGAAATCCTACGCCAACGCCGGCGCCGCCTGCTTGAGCGTCCTGACGGAAGAAGACCACTTCCAAGGCCGCGACGCATACCTGCAAGCCGCCCGCGAAGCCTCAGGTTTGCCGGTCCTGCGCAAGGACTTCATGCTGGAGATCTATCAGGTCGCCGAAGCGAGAGTCCTCGGCGCCGACTGCATCCTGCTCATCATGGCCTGCCTCGATGACGCGCTCGCCCTTGAACTCGAATCCTACGCCCACAACATCGGTTTGGATGTGCTGGTCGAAGTCCACGACGAGGACGAATTCCACCGCGCCATGAAGCTGAAATCGCCCCTCATCGGCGTCAACAACCGCAATCTCAAAACCCTGACCATCGATCTCGGCACCGCCGAGCGCCTCGCGAAGCTCCTGCCGAAGGACCGCGTCCTCGTCGCCGAAAGCGGTTTGAAAAGCCAGGCGGACCTCGCGCGTATGTCAAAGGCCGGCGCTCGGCGCTTCCTCATCGGTGAATCCCTCATGCGCGAACCCGATGTCGAAGCCGCCACGCGCAAGTTGTTAGCGGTGCCCGCTCATGCATAATCCCTTTTTTGGTCATCCTGGGGTTTCTCGTTTCTGTTTTTTCGAGGAGTAGCCAGCCATGCTCTTCAGCCGCAAAAAACTCACCCACATCGACAAGGACGGCAACGCCGTCATGGTCGATGTCTCCGACAAAAAGGCGACAGCCCGCGAAGCCATCGCCAAAGGCTCCGTCCTCATGGAGCTCGACACCCTGAAGATGATCGAGAAGCGCGCGCATAAAAAAGGCGACGTGCTTGCCATCGCGCAAGTCGCCGGCATCCAGGCCGCCAAGCGCACCTCCGATCTCATCCCGCTCTGCCATCCGCTGGCATTGACGAGCGTGAAGGTCGAGCTGGAAACCGACCCCAAAAAAAGCGCGGTGCACATCACCGCCTCGTGCAAACTCGTCGGCCAGACCGGTGTCGAGATGGAAGCCCTCACCGCCGTCTCCGCCGCCGCGCTCACGGTTTACGACATGTGCAAAGCCGTCGACCGCGGCATGCACATCACCGACATCCGCCTGGTGAAAAAATCCGGCGGCAAATCCGGCACGTTCGAGCAGGATTAAAGTTGTTGCGCTCCCCCTCACCCCCTCGCTCCGCTCGCCGCCCTCCTCTCCCTCGGGGAGAGGGTTGGGGTGAAGGCGTTGTTGGGACGGCGCTCTAATGCCGCCCCTGATCCCCGTCGCCGACGCGCGCCGCATGATCGTGGACGGCCTCGGCCTCCTCGATATCGAACACGTTCCGCTGTCCAAGGCGCTGCACCGCGTTCTGGCCGCGGACGCCGTCGCCGCCGTCTCGCATCCACCCGCCGATGTCTCGGCCATGGACGGCTACGCCATCCGCTTCGAAGACGTGCCGACCGTTCCGCTCACTCTCGAAGTCGTCGGCGAGTCCGGCGCGGGCCATCCCTGGTCCGGCACGCTCGGCATCGGTCAGGCGCTTCGCATCTTCACCGGCGCGCATGTGCCCGCCGGCGCGAATACAATTGTTATGCAGGAGAACACCAAGGCCCACGGCACCAACGGCAACCAGGTGGTCATCGTCGAGATGCCCCAACCCGCGCGCCATATCCGCCGCATGGGGCAGGACTTCAGGAAAGGCGATGTCGGCTTGCAGGCGCCGCGCCGCCTCACCGCGCGCGATATCGGTCTGCTCGCCGCCATGAACATCGCGCGCGTGCCCGTGGCGCGGAGACCGCGCATCGGCGTGCTCTCCACCGGCGACGAGATCGTCATGCCCGGCGAAAGCGTCGGTCACGGGCAGATCGTCTCCGCCAACGGTCCGGGCCTTTCGGCCTTCATCGAACAGCAGGGCGGCGAAGCGATCCATCTCGGCGTCGCCAGGGACGAGCTCGAAGCCTTGCGCGCCGCCATCGCGCGGGCCGAGCCGCTCGACATGCTCGTCACCAGTGGCGGGGTTTCGGTGGGGGAACACGACCTCATGCGCAAAGCCTTGCAGTCGGACGACTTCCGCCTCGCCTTCCACAAAATCGCGATGCGTCCCGGCAAACCGCTGCTGTTCGGCCGCGTCGGCAAGAATCAAAAACTTCCGGTGATGGGCCTGCCCGGCAATCCCGCGTCCGCCATGGTCTGCGCGGTCCTGTTCCTCGGCCCCGCCCTCGCCCGCATGCAAGGTTTAACAGGCGATGCGCCGCGCACGATCCCGGCGCGTCTCGGCGCCGATCTGAAAGAAAACGATTCCCGCGAGGATTATCTGCGCGCGGCGCTCTCGGCGGATTTTGTGGCCACGCCGTTCTCCAAACAGGACTCCGGCATGATCTCGTCCTTCGCGCGCGCGGACTGTCTGATCGTCCGGCCGCCGAACGCCCCCGCGATTCTCGCGGGGGCGTCCGTGCCGGTCATCCTCCTGCAGTAGTGCGCCCGAAACTAATTCAGTTTCGCCTTCACCAGGTTCGCAAGATTTCCCTGCTTGCCCGTCTGCAGCGAGACGAGACCGTAAGCGTCGGTGAACTTCGAGGTATCGACGCTGGTCTTCAGCACGGCGTCCTTCATGGCCGGCGAAAGCTCGGGCGCCGGCGCCGTCTGGGCGGGCGTTTCTTCCTTCGCCGCGTTATTGATCACGCCGCTCAGCAAGCTCACGCCCATGTTCGCGCCCACCCACGCGCCGCCCGCGCCGTTCAGGCCGCGCAGCGCGTTGATGGTGCCGAGGTTCACGCCCGCCGGCAGCTGCGGCACCACGGGCTGGCCCGCGGCTTTCGCCGCCGCCGCGCTCTGGCTCCAATAGGCCACCTGATACGGCTGCACCTGCGCGCCGTTCGCGGCGGCAAGAGCGGCCTGCGTCGCGGCGTTCTGGTCGCCGCTCTCGTTGTAGTTCTGCCACCAGGCGCTCGAGTAGGCGTTGGCTTGCGTGTAGTAGGCCGCGTAGGTGCTGTCGCCGCCGCTGGCCGCCAGCGCCCGGCCGGCGCCGGCCGCTTGCGCGAGGCTGCCGAAGTTCACGCCCATGCCCTTTTCTTCCGAGGTCATCGCCTCGTTATAGGACTTCATGTTCTGGTCCATGGTCGTGCGCGCATCGCCCAAGACGTCGCCGGCGATGCCCAGGCCCTCCTGGATCTCCTTCTGGCGCTTGCCCGCTTCCGAGCCCTTGATCTCCTTGCTCTCGAGGCCGGCCTTCAGCGCCTCGAACGCCTTCTCGTAGCAAGCCTGGCCCTCGCCCAGCTTCAAGGTCGCCGCGCCGATCTTGTCGGCGTCCTGGCCCATCTTGTCGCCGTAAGCCGCCAGACGCGCGGCGGCGTCGGGATAGTCTTCCTGCATCTTCTTCGAGAAGGCGGCCGCGTCGGCCACATAACCCGAGTAGGTCGCCGCCTGGTTGGCCAGACCCGTCACCTTGCCCAGTCCGCCGAGGCCCGGGATGCCGAATCCGCCCAGCTTGCCCAGCGCGTTGGCCGCGGCGCCGGCCTTCTGCGCGGCGCCGCCCACGTCCATCGGCGGCGGCGGCACCATTTCGCGCGCGGCGCCGACCGGCGCGTAACAATCGCCATAGAATTGCGCCTTGAACGGCGCGGCCTGGGCCGTCCCCGCCGCAGCGCACAAACCCATGGTGAAAAGCGTTCTCTTGAGCATCGTTGGTTCCCTAATGTTGATAAACACCTATTACGAGTATAATTCCACAAAACTACGCGTAATGGGAGCTACATTTTGGGGGCGCTTGACGACACTTGAGAACCAAAGTAGAACATAAGCCGGTTTACGATTTGTTCTTTCCGCCCTCGTTTATTCACGCCGGAGCGCTGTTACATGCTCACCAAGAAGCAGCACCAACTTCTCCTGTTCATCCGGGACCGTATGGCCCGCGATGGGGTCGCGCCTTCCTTCGATGAGATGAAGGAAGCGCTCAAGCTGCGCTCCAAGTCCGGTATCCACCGCCTCATCATGGCGCTTGAGGAACGCGGCTTCCTGCGCCGCCTCCCGCACCGGGCCCGCGCGCTCGAAGTGGTGAAGCTTCCCGAGGGCCCAGGGTCGATGGCGGGCAGCGCCCCGGCGAGCGGTGTTTCGGGCGGCACGTCGGGCGCCGCGAAGGGCAACTTCACCCCCAACGTCATCACCGGCAATTTCTCCGGCGCCATGCCCGGCGCTTCGATCAAGGCGGCAAGCATGCAGGACAGCATCGAGCTTCCGCTGTACGGCAAGATCGCCGCCGGCACGCCCATCGAGGCGCTGCGCAATCCGTGCGAACATGTCAGCGTTCCGGGCGCGCTCCTCGGCACGGGCGATCACTACGCCCTCACCGTCGAAGGGGATTCCATGATCGACGCCGGCATCCACGACGGCGACACCATCCTCATCAAGCGCTGCGAGAGCGCCGACAACGGCGCCATCGTCGTGGCCCTGGTGGACAACGAAGAAGCCACCTTGAAACGCCTCCGCCGCAAAGGCGAAACCGTCGCCCTCGAGCCCGCCAACAAACTCTACGAAACCCGCATCTTCGGCCCCGACCGCGTGCGCGTGCAGGGCAGGTTGGTCGGGTTGCTCCGCCGCTACTAGGCGAAAATTATCTCCGATATTTTTTCGCGATATAATTTTTGCGGTTATCGCGGCCCCTCCTCATCCCCAGCCGCACTCTCCCCAAACAACGCCAGCCCCACGCTGCCGCGCATCCACACCCGTGTCCCCATCGCGTCGGCCGATGAGCGCGCGGTGATTTCATCCTTGCTCACCCACAAGGCATGCGCGCCCCGTCTCGCAAGGTTGATCCGGTCAATGATGAACCCGTCCGCGCACAGGTCATAGGCCGCCACGGTGCTCACGATCGCATCCACCTCGCCGCAGTCTTCCGCCAAGGCGGAAGGATCGAACGCCAGCAGCACCTTCTTCTCGCCCCTGGCCAGCACGCACCCGCTCTTATCGCAGGACATGTCTCCGCCCGGCCATTTGGCGTCGGACGCGCCGTAGCGTTCCGTCCAGACCTCGCGCACGAACCGCCCCGCCCGCCCCGGCGCGAACACGAGCCGCCCATTGGCATCGCTCACCGCGATCACCCGGGCGCTTTCATCCACCAGGATATCGGGCGTTCTTGTCATCCACGGCTGGATCAACGCCGCCAGCACCGGGATCACACCCAGCCACCGCAACCGCCCCTTCCACAGGCAGATGAAAATGATCCCGCTCGCCGCCAGCACCAGGAACGCCGTCTTCATCGGCGGAACATGCAGCTGCGCGTTCGGCCAGCCCGCGATCTCGATCACGACGGCATTCAGGATCTCGATCCCCGCCCCCATCGCGCGCAGCGGCAGCGCATCCAATCCCAGCGGCATCGACGCCACCCCGAGAAGCCCCATCGGCATGATCCAAAGCCCCGTCAGCGGCCCCGCGATCAGGTTCGCCGCCAGCGAGTACGTGGGGAACGTATTGAAGTGATACAGCGCGAAGATGTTGGTCGCGCCGCCGGCGACGAGGTCGGTCACCACCAGGGCCAGCACATAAACGCCCACCGCACGGATCACGGACAACTCGCCCTTCGCATCCCGCCAGGGAATCTTCAGCCATGTCTGTTCATAGAGCGCGATCCAGGCCAGCACCGCCACGAAGGACATCTGGAAACTCGCCCCGAACACCGCATCCGGATAGATCAGCATCAAGACCAGCGCCGCCCAGGCAATCGTGCGCAGCGACAGGGCCGTGCGGTCCAGCAGCACCGCCGTCAGCACCACCGCGATCATCAGGAACGAGCGCACCGCCGGCACGCTCATGCCGGAGATCAGCAAGTATCCGAACGTGAGGGCGAGCGCGCACCAGGCCGCGATCTTCTTGGTGTCGGTGCGCAACGCGATGGCGGGGATCAACGCCAGGATGCGCCGGACCAGGACGAACACGGCCCCGGCCAGCAAGGTCATGTGAAAGCCCGAGATGGACAGGAGATGCGCGAGCCCCGCCGCGCGGTAGGCGTCCTGCAAGGGCTCGCGAATGACCGTCTGCTCGCCGTTGATCAGCGCCGTGGCCACCGCGCCCGCATCGCCGGGCACCACCCCGGCGACGCGTTCACCGATCCCGCGCCGCCAGCCTTCCGTGAGCGCCGTGAACCGCGCGCTCCACCGCGGATCGGCGCCGGCGCCGGTCAGTTCCCAACGCCCCACCGCATATCCCGTGCCGCCGATCTGCGCGAAGTACAGGAACCTTTGGAACTGGAATCCATCCGGGACCGCGGGGCGCATCGCCGGTCCCACCACGGCGGGCACGGTGATCGTCTCGCCGGGATTGGGAAGTCCATGGCCGCGCGGGATGTTGATGCGAAGGCGCTTCGGGATTCCGCCGTCGGGCACGCGGGGCAGATGCGTGGGCGCGAGCACGATCCGGTTCACGCCCGGCCGCCGCTCCGTCTCCACCACGCGGCCCGCGATCTCCACCGGCCCGATCTCCTTGGTCAGGAGCGGCGTGGCCACCAGCGCTGTTCGAAAATGCGCCGCGCTGTGCCCGGCGGCGATGGCGATGATGGCGATCGCCAAGGGTTTGGCGATCTTCAGCCGCAGGAGAACGATGGCCGCCAGCGCCGCGGCGGGGCCGATCCATACCGAGGGGTCGGAGCGCCAGCCGAAGAACAAAGCGATCCCCGCCGCGAAAGCCACCACGATCCACAGGATCGCGCGGCCTTCCTGCTGTTTCAGCTCTTGCCGGAAATTCCCCCACGCCGCATATGGACGCATGGTATCCCCCCGGGGATATGGTAAACCACGGCTTGGTTTTAGCCAGCTAATACGAGAGTTTTTGATGAGCGTTGTCGTCCGTTTCGCCCCGTCCCCGACCGGCTACCTGCATATCGGCGGGGTGCGCACGGCGCTGTTCAACTACCTCTATGCCAAACACACCGGCGGCAAATTCCTCCTGCGCATCGAGGACACCGACCGCGAGCGCTCCATCCCGGCCGCCATCGACGCCATCATGGAAGGCCTCAAATGGCTCGGTCTCGAATGGGACGGCGACGCGGTTTACCAGTTCGCGCGCGCCGACAAACACCGCGCCGCCGCCGAGCGCCTGCTGGCCGAAGGCAAGGCGTACAAATGCTACGCCACGCCCGAAGACCTCACCGCCATGCGCGAGGAGCAAAAAAACAAGGGTCTGCCGATCCGCTATGACGGCCGCTGGCGCGACCGCGCGCCCGGGGCCGACCGGTTGGGCACGCCCTACGCCGTGCGCTTCAAGGCGCCGCAGGAAGGGGACACGGTCCTCAACGATCTGGTGCAAGGCCCGGTGCGCGTGGCGAACGCCCAGCTCGACGATATGATCCTCCTGCGCTCCGACGGCACGCCGACCTACATGCTGTCGGTCGTCGTGGACGATATCGACATGGGCATCACCCATGTCATCCGCGGGGACGATCACCTCAACAACGCCTTCCGCCAGTACCAGCTGATTTTGGCCCTCGGCGCGCCGGCCCCGAAGTATGGGCATATCCCGCTGATCCACGGCGCCGACGGCGCGAAACTTTCCAAGCGCCACGGCGCGGTCGGGGTCGAATTCTACCGCGATCACGGCTATCTGCCGGAAGCCTTGCGCAATTACCTCCTGCGTCTCGGCTGGTCTCATGGCGATGACGAGATCATCTCGGACGCGCAGGCCGTCGAATGGTTCGACATCGTGGATGTGAACCGCGGCGCGGCGCGCTTCGATATGGACAAACTCACCAGCCTCAACGGCCACTATATCCGCCACGCCGACGATGACCGCCTGATGAAACTGGCGCTGCCGCTGGTGGAGCGGAAACTCGGCCGGCCGGTCGATCAAATCGCCCGCCTCAAGCAGGCCATGCCGATCCTGAAACAGCGCGCCAAGACTCTCCTGGAGATCGCCGACGGCGCCGCGTTCTTTGTCGGCCGGCGCCCGGTCCAGATCGACGAGAAGGCCGCCGCCATCCTGGCCGAGGGCGGCAAAACCGCCATCGAGGGCGTGCTCCCGGCCCTGGAATGGGCCCCCTCCTGGACCCACGGCGAAATCGAGGTCCGGGTCCGGGCCTATGCCGAACAGGCCGGCCAGAAGCTCGGGAAGGTCGCCCCGCCCCTCCGGGCCGCGGTGTGCGGAACCTTGAATTCACCGCCTCTTTTCGAGGTGATGGAGGTCCTGGGGCAGGAGGAAACCATCGCCCGGCTGAAGGACTCTGTGGCCGGTTAGCCACATCACATTCGTGCGGGCGAACGTTGATTTAAAATCATTTTCCGCGCTATAAGCAATGCAACATAAAGGGGCCCGCCGGGGGAAATTACACGCGGACGGGACCTCGTCTTCAGAGGAAGGAGCGCACCCATGGCTAAGACTATCAGCGTGAAAGACGATCAAACCGGCAAGGCGTGGAAGTTCCCTGTCCTTGAAGGCACGGCTGGTCCGGATGTCGTGGACATCCGCAAGTTCTACGCCGAAACCGATATGTTCACCTACGACCCGGGCTTCACCTCGACGGGATCTTGCGAGTCCAAGATCACCTTCATCGACGGTGACAAGGGCATCCTCATGCACCGCGGCTATCCGATCGAGGATCTGGCCCAGAAGTGCAACTTCGAGGAAGTGGCCTACCTCCTCCTCTTCGGCGAACTGCCGAACGAAAAGCAGTACAAGCAGTTCGAGCGCGACATTACCTATCACACGATGCTGCACGAGCAGTTCCATAACTTCTACTCGGGCTTCCGCCGTGACGGTCATCCGATGGCGGTGATGTGCGGCGTCGTCGGCGCGCTCTCGGCCTTCTATCACGACAGCCTGGACATCAATAACCCCGAGCACCGCCGCATCTCGACGTACCGTCTGATCGCCAAGATGCCGACCATTGCGTCATGGGCCTACAAGTACTCGCTCGGCCAGCCGTTCATCTATCCGCGTAACGATCTCTCCTACGCCGAAAACTTCCTCTACATGATGTTCGCCACGCCGTGCGAAGACTACGAGGTCAACCCGGTCCTCGCCAAAGCCATGGACCGCATCCTCATCCTGCACGCCGACCATGAACAGAACGCCTCGACCTCGACCGTGCGTCTCGCCGGTTCGTCGGGCGCCAACCCGTTCGCCTGCATCGCGGCCGGCATCGCTT
>JADZAK010000178.1 GCA_020852595.1 Rhodospirillaceae bacterium | reverse complement strand
GCCGCGGCATCTCGATGTTTGTCGTGCCCAAGTTCCTGCCGAAGGAGGACGGTTCGCCGGGCGCGCGCAACACCGCCGCCGCCGGGTCGATCGAACACAAGATGGGCCTCAAGGCCTCGGTCACCTGCGTCATGAATTTCGATGGCGCCAAGGGCTGGCTCGTGGGCCAGGCGCACAAGGGCCTCGCCGGCATGTTCGTGATGATGAACAAGGAGCGCCTGTTCGTCGGCAGCCAGGGCATCAGCCAGGCCGAGACCGCCTATCAAAGCGCGGCAGCCTACGCCCGCGACCGTCTGCAGGGGCGCGCCGCCGACGGTGCGGCCAAGCCGGACAAACCCGCCGATCCCATCATCGTGCATCCGGACATCCGCAACCGCCTTATGTTCAGCCGCGCCATCGTCGAAGCCGAACGCGCGCTCGCGGTCTGGACGCACCTCAATGTCGATATCGCCCACAAACATGCCGACGCGGCCACGCGCCAGCACGCCGAGGACATGGTCGGCCTCATGACGCCGATCGTCAAAGCGGCGGGCACCGACTTCGGCTCGGAAATCACCAACACCTGCATGCAGGTCTTCGGCGGCCACGGTTACATCCGCGAGCACGGCATGGAACAGCTGGTGCGCGACGTGCGCATCTCGCAGATCTACGAAGGCACCAACGCCATCCAGGCGCTCGATCTCGTCGGCCGCAAGCTCGGCATTGAACAGGGCCGTCTGTTCAAGGGCTGGCTCTCGGAGGTCGAAGCCACCATCAAGAGCCTCGAAAGCCGCAACGATATGGGCGAGTTCATCGCCCCGCTGAAGGACGCGGTCGCGCGTCTGACCGCCGTGACTCTGTGGATGACCGAGGAGTCCGCCGCCGATCCGAACGCGCGCGGCGCGGCGGCGGTCGATTATCTGCGGCTGTTCGCGCTCACCGCGTTTGCCTGGATCTGGGTGCGTATGGTCGACAAAGCGATTGCCGCCAAGGCGTCGAGCAACGAGGCCTTCTATGACACCAAGATCGAGGTCGGCCGCTACTTCATGAAGCGCGTCCTGCCGCAGACCGTCGGCCTCGATGCCGTGATCCGCGCCGGCAGCAAGACCATGATGATCTTGCCGGAGGCGGCATTCTGACGCCGGACGTTTTCTCGCGGCACCGGCGCGCGCTGATTGGCGGCGCCGCCGGTTTCGCCGTTCTCATTGCAGGCCTGGTTGTCGCGCCCGGTTTTATCGACTGGACGCCCTACCGCGATACGTTCGCGCGCGAACTCTCGACCGCGGTGGGCCGCCCCGTCGCCATCGAGGGCAATGTCACCTTCGCGTTGATTCCGCGTCCCGCGCTTGAAGCCGGCCGCGTGCGCGTGGGAAACGGCGAAGAGACCGTGACCATCGCCGAAGTCAAAGCCCGGCTTGGACTTGGGCCGCTCCTGCGCGGCGATTTTTATTTCCGCGATTTGCGCCTCGATGATGTGAACGGCGCTCTCGGGGTCGATCTGCCCTGGACGCAAGCGCCGGCGGCCGAAGGCGGGGAAACGCCGGCGCCCGCCGCGCGTTCCGCCACGCTGGATGTCGGCCGCGTTGCGGTGAACGGCGGCGACCTCACGCTACGCGATCGAAACGGCGCGGCGCTTTTACGCGCGCAAGGCATGGACCTCGTCTTCTCGCGCGAAGCGCGCGACCGGTTCCGTGTCGCCGGTGACGTCAGCCTGGACAACCATCCGATGACCCTCGACGCGCAAGTCGGGGCGGCCGGCCGCGACGGTGCGCGTGCGGTATCCATATCGGCGCGGGTGCCCGCGGCGGAGACGGCGGTCAACTTCAGTGGACGCCTCTCGCTTTCCGCGCGCAGCCTGGACGGCGATCTCACACTCAAAGCCGACCGCGGCGGGCCGTTGATGGCCGCGCTCGGCTGGTCGGCTCTCGCGGGCGCGCCGGCCCTGGAACGGCCCTTTGTGCTCTCGGCGAAATCCTCCGTGAGCCCGGCAGGCGCGGCGCTGACCGGCGTCAGCCTCGATGCCGGCGGATCCACCGCCAAGGGCGTGCTCGATTGGCGCCGTGAACGTGCGCCGCAACTCAACGCGTCCTTCGATTTCGCGCCCATCACGCTGGAAGACTGGCGGCCCGCCGCCCGGGCCGGCGCAGCGGCGGCGGCGCCTGCCGCTGCGCCCCAAGCTTTGGCGGAACCTGGCTCTCCAAGCACGCTGACCGCCGAGATCGCGCTGCGTTTTCCGGCGCTGTCATTTCGCGGCCAGGGCCTGCGCGATGGCCGCTTGGACGCCACGCTGGAAAACGGCGAGCTGAAAATCTCCGATCTTACCGTCATGCTCCCCGGGACGACGCGCCTCAACGGCTTCGGATTGGTGAACTTCGCCGATGCCACGCCCGCGCTCGACGGTGTCGTCACCCTTCAAACCTTCGATGCGCGCGGGTTCCTGGATTGGCTGGGCGCGGATGTTGCGGGTGTGCCGCCGGGCCGCCTCGGCAGCGCGTCGTTCCAGGGCGCGGTGCAAGGTACGCTCAACATCATCGAAGTGAACGATATCGAAGCTGCGCTCGACACCGCGCGCATCGGGGGGCGTCTGTCCTTCGCGCCGCGCGCGCGTCCCTTCGTCGGCATCGATCTCTACGCGCAGAACATCAATCTCGACAATTATCGTGGTGCGAACGCCGCCCCGTCGCCGCCGCCCGCGCAACCGCCCGCGAAACCGGATATTTACGGCGTGACACCCTCGGCCACGGCCTTGACCGGCCTCGGCGATTGGGACGCCGAAGTGCATGTCCAGCTTGACGATGTGACCGCCGGCGGTCTGCCCGGCGGACGCGTCGGCCTCGATCTTGGTTTGAAGGATGGAAAGCTCGACATCCGCACCGCGTCCTTTGAAAAAATAGCGGGTACGACAGCCTGGCTCAGCGGTTCCGTCGGCGGCTTCGGCGCCGCGCTCCAGTTCAATAATTTGCAATTCGATCTCGCCGGTGACGATGTCGCGCGGTTGGCGGCGCTTGTGGGTCTCGATGCCGGCCCCGCGCTGAAGGCGTTGGGACAGGCCTCGCTGACCGGCACGATCGACGGCGGCGCCGTGCAAGCCGAGGTCTCGGCGACCCTGAAAGCCGCGGGCCTCACGGCGCGCGCGACCGGTCAGATCATGGACCTCGACAAGGATCCGCGCTTCAACGGCCAGGTGGAGGCCGCGCATCCCAGATTCTCCGATCTCATGAAAGCCGCGGCCTCCTGGCCGGCGAACATGCGCGATCCCGGTCCTTTCGCGGCCCAGGTCCGCATCGCGCAGGAGACGGGCAAGACAAGCCTCAGCGACGCCAAGATCACCATCGGCCGCGACCGCGTCTCCGGCGCGGCCGAGATCACGAAAGCCGACGGCCGCCGGCAGATCGACGCGCGGCTGACCGATATCAATCTGGACCTCGACCGCCTGCTTCCACCGGACGCCCCGGCGCCTGCGAAGCCGCCTTCCGCGAAACCGGCGCCCGCGCCCGCATCGCCCTGGTCGCAAGACGACATCAAATGGGCGTTCCTCAAGAACTGGAGCGGCGAGATCGCCGTCGCGGGCTCCTCCTTCGCCGCGCGCGGCATCCAATTCCAGGACTTCTCGGCGCGCATCGTCGTCGCCGACAACGCCGCCGAACTCGCCGACTGGCAGGGCAAGATCTTCGGCGCGCCCGGGCAGTTTTTCCTGCGCCTCGCGGCGGACCCGGAGCCAAGCCTGCAAGGACAACTCGCCGTCAACCGCGCCGACTTCCGCGCGCTGGTGGCGGCGCTCAACGGCGGACGCACCGGCCTCAAGTCCAGCGGTACGGCGGACATCGTCGCCAGCTTCTCGGCCAAAGGCACGTCGGCGGCGGACTTCGCGCGGTCGCTGACGGGCAGCGGAACCCTGAAAGTCACGGCGGCTGAAACCGGGAACGGCCTCTCGGCGGGCCTGCTCGGGCCTTTGAGTGCCGCCGCGCAGCTCGATGTCGCCACACCCGGTAAACCGGCGCCCGCGACATTCTCGACACGCCTCAGCGCCGCGAACGGGACGATCAAACTGGAAAACGCGGACGTCGCCTCGCGCGGTCATACGGGGAGGTTCGCGGGCGTCATCGATCTCCCGCGCCGCCAGGTGGATATCAACGGAACGCTCATTCCGCGCAAAGCGGGCGAGGACCCGTTGCCGATCTCCATCAAGGGCGCGATGGACCGGCCCAACATCCGGCTCCTGCCGCCGCCGAAGTAGCTCAGGCTTTCTGCGCCTCGCGCAGCACAAAAACGCGCAGCGCGCTCGAAAGATTGCCGGCGCGCTCCTTGTCGATCTCCGCGATCAGCTTGTTCATGGAGGTTTGACGCCGACTTGCAATCGCCGCCAGCGCCTCCCAGAACGGCTCTTCCAGGGAAATGCTCGTGCGGTGGCCGGCGATATCCACCGAGCGCTTTTTAATCATGAGGGCCGATCATATCGCCGGGTTTGACCCAGGCGTCGAAGTCGCTCGCCGTCACGTAACCGGTCGCGACGGCCGCCGCTTTGAGGGTCGTACCGTCGGCATGGGCCTTCTTCGCGATCTCGGCGGCCTTGTCATACCCAATGTGCGGCGCCAGCGCGGTCACCAGCATCAGCGAGTTTTCCAGATGCCGCTTGATCGCCGCCCGGTCGGCCTTCAGGCCGCGCACGCAGTGGATGTTGAAGCTTTCCGCGGCGTCGGCCAGCAGTTGGATCGACATCAGCACGTTGTAGACGATGACGGGCTTGAACACGTTGAGCTCAAGGTGCCCATGCGATCCGGCCACCGTGACGGCGGTATGATTGCCTATGACCTGCGCGCAGACCATCGTCAGCGCTTCGGCCTGCGTCGGGTTCACCTTGCCCGGCATGATCGAGGAGCCCGGCTCGTTGGCCGGCAGGATCAGCTCGCCAAGGCCCGAGCGCGGGCCGGAGGCCAGCAAACGGATGTCGTTGGCGATCTTCATCAACGAGACGGCGATGGTGTTCAGCGCGCCCGAACATTCCACCATGGTGTCGTGCGAGCCCATGGCTTCGAAAAAATTGGTCGACGGCCAGAAGGGCAGGTCCGTGAGCTTGCGCAGCTCCAGGCAGAACTTCTCCGCGAATCCCTTCTTGGCGTTCAATCCCGTGCCCACGGCGGTGCCGCCCTGGGCGAGACGGTAAAGGCGCGGCAGGACCGCTTTCAAGCGCTCGACGCTGAAACCGACCTGCGCGGCGTAACCGGAGAACTCCTGGCCCAGCGACAACGGCGTCGCATCCTGCAAATGCGTGCGGCCGATCTTGATGATGGAGTCGAACGCGTCGGCGCGGTTCTCGAGCGCGTCGTGAAGTTTCTCCAGCACCGGGATCAACCGGCCCGTCACTTCACGCGTCACCGCGATATGCATCACGGCCGGGAAGCTGTCGTTGGACGACTGCCCGCGATTGACGTGGTCATTGGGGTGAATCGGCGATTTGCCGCCGCGGCCTTTGCCCAGAAGCTCGTTGGCGCGGCCCGCGATCACCTCGTTCGCGTTCATATTGCTCTGGGTGCCGGACCCCGTCTGCCACACGACCAGCGGAAACTCGTCGTCGAGTTTTCCGTCCGCCACTTCGGCGGCGGCCTTTGCGATCACGTCGGCGATGTCGGCGGGCAATTCGCCCAAGGACTTGTTGGCGAGCGCGGCGGCTTGTTTCTGCAAACCGAAGGCGCGCACCACCGGGATCGGCATGCGCTGGCCGCCGATCTTGAAGTTCTCGATGCTGCGCTGTGTCTGGGCGCCCCAATAGTGATCCGCCGGAACCTCGACCGTGCCTAAGCTGTCGGACTCTTTGCGTGTGCTCATGCGCCTCTCCGTTACCTCAAAGCTGCGAGGAACTCGCATACCGCGTCAAGGGCGTCCGTCAGATTTTCGTCATGGGTGCGCCCTGACGCGCGGCGCGGTTTCAGGTCATGGTCGCCGTCCGGCAGCCATCTTACTTTGATGGCGCGCGATAATTTAAGCCGTGAAACGCTGTCCCGGCCGCCCATGGGATCGCGTTCGCCCTGGCAGATCAGGGCCCGCGTTTTGAGCGAGAGAAGATGCTCCGTGCGCGGTTTGTCCTTCCGGCCGGCGCCGTAGAAGGGGTAGCCGAGACACACGAGTCCTTGCACGTTCGCGTCGTCGGCGATCAGGCTGGCCATGCGCCCGCCCATGGATTTGCCGCCGATGACGAGGCGGTCCGACCCCAATTCGGCGATCGCCGAGCGCCAGGTTTCCAGCAGCACCGGCTGACGGTCGGGCGGCTTCTTCGCGCCGGTCGTGCGCCGCGCGGCCATATAAGGAAACTCGAACCGTGCCGCGCGATACCCCGCCTTCGCGAGACCCTCGGCGAAGAAGCTCATGAACGGGGTGTCCATCGGCGCGCCCGCGCCGTGCGCAAGCACGACGGTCAGCGGCGCGGATTTTGGTCCCGAGATCAGCATAGGTCCTGCTTAAGCCCTTGCGGGCGACGCAGAGTGGCGTCGCTCTTACAACTGGCTAAAGAAGTCGTTGCCCTTGTCATCCACGATGATGAAGGCCGGGAAGTCTTCCACTTCGATCTTCCAGATGGCTTCCATGCCCAGTTCCGGATACTCGACCACTTCCACCTTCTTGATCGACTTTTCGGCCAGCATGGCGGCGGCGCCGCCGATGGAGCCGAGATAGAACCCGCCGTGTTTCTTGCACGCCTCGGTGACGGCCTTCGAACGGTTGCCCTTGGCGAGCATCACCATCGAGCCGCCGGCGGCTTGCAGTTCATCGACGTAGGAGTCCATGCGTCCCGCCGTGGTCGGGCCGAACGCGCCCGAGGCGTAGCCCGCCGGCGTCTTCGCCGGGCCGGCGTAATACACCGGATGCTGCTTGAAGTAATCGGGCAAACCTTTACCCGAGTCGATGCGCTCTTTCAGTTTCGCGTGCGCGATGTCGCGCGCCACCACCATCGGCCCCGACAGGCTCACGCGGGTCTTGATGGGCAGGCGCGAGAGAAGCGCGCGGATCTCGTCCATCGGGCGGTTGAGATCGACCTTGATAACTTCGTCCGACAGCTTCTCGGTCCGCACTTCCGGCAGATAGTGCGCCGGGTTGGTTTCAAGCTGCTCGAGGTAGACGCCGTCGCGCGTGATCTTGCCCAGCATCTGGCGGTCGGCGGAACACGAAACGCCGATACCCACCGGGCACGACGCGCCGTGACGCGGCAGGCGGATCACGCGCACGTCATGGCAGAAATACTTGCCGCCGAACTGCGCGCCGATGCCCATGGTGCGGGTCATCTCGAGCACGTCCTGCTCCATGGCGAGATCGCGGAACGCCTGGCCGTGCACGCCGCCCTTGGTCGGCAGCGTGTCGAGATAACGCGCCGAGGCCAGCTTCACGGTCTTGAGGCACATCTCGGCGGACGTGCCGCCGATGACGATGGCCAGGTGGTACGGCGGGCAGGCCGACGTGCCGATATGTTTGATTTCTTCCGTCAGGAATTTGCGCAGGCCCGCCGGGTTGAGGACGGCCTTGGTCTTCTGGAACAGGAAGCTCTTGTTGGCCGAGCCGCCGCCCTTGGCCATGAACATGAACTTGTAGGCGTCGCCCGGGACCGCATAGAGGTCGAGCTGCGCCGGCAGGTTGTTGCCGGTGTTCTTCTCGTCGAACAGCGAGGTCGGCGACATCTGCGAGTAGCGCAGGTTCAACTTGTTGTAGGCCTCGGCCACGCCTTCGGAGATCGCCAGCGCGTCATCGCCCTCGACCCACACGTTCTGGCCCTTCTTGCCCATCACGATCGCGGTGCCGGTGTCCTGGCACATGGGAAGAATACCGCCGGCGGCGATGTTGGCGTTCTTCATC